>NZ_DASZBY010000013.1:0-11759 GCF_035943795.1 Aliidongia sp.
AGTTCCTGCTCGACCCCGCCGCTCCGGTCGCTGCGCGGCTGATCGCGGCGCTCGGCCCGATCAGCCCGAACGCAACGACGGCGGACGAGTTGGCCCGGCACTTGGGCAGCGGGATCGAAGAGATCCACGCCGGGCTCGATCTGCTGGCGATCACCAAGCTGGTCGACACCATCCCGCGCGGCGACAACCGGATCGCCCGACTTTCGCCGCGGCTTCGCACGAAGCTGTCGGGCTCTTCCGTCGTGGGGCTCGCATGATGGATGATCTCGATCCCGACCTCGTCGAACTCGTGCCCTGCGCACCGACACCCCCGACCGCCCCTCGCGCCGCTCTGGCGGAGGTCACGTTCCGGGCGGATGCCTGGCTGCCTGGCGACCTGCAGCGGCTTCGGGCTCTGTTCGATGCCGATGAACCGGTGACCGAGATCGCGGCCCAGCTCGGCCGTACCGTCAATGCCGTCCGCACCCGGATCGAGGATCTCGGGCTGCGGCGGAACAGCCAGCGATCATGGTCGACAGACGATGATTGCGAACTTTCCAGCCGGTATGGCCGGGAGCCGACCAGCGCAATCGCGGCGTCGCTCGGCCGGTCGTGCGGCGCGGTCTACGCCCGCGCCGGCCTGCTCGGTCTCACCGAGGGAAACCCGCCGGCCTATACGCCCTGGGAGGATGCGCAACTCGTGGCGGGTTACGAACGCGGGATCACGATTGCCACGATCTCGGTGATGATCGGCCGGCCCGGTTCCGGCATCATCAGCCGAGCCCAGCATCTGGGCGGCGAACTGGACCGACGCGGAAGCGCGGCGGGCGCTCGAACTGGCTGAAGCCGGGATGTTCTACACGGCGATCGGCCGCACGCTCGGCGCCGAGGGTTTCCCCATGCGCAGCAAGGTCGCGGTCGAACGCGTCCTCCATTCGCTCGGCTATGCGCGCGGCTGGGGCCGCCCCTGGACGCCGGAGGAGGATGTGCTGCTGCGCCGCGTCTACGAGCGCGGGGAGAGCCTGACACCGCTCCGGTTTCGCTTGGGACGAACCGCGGGCTCGCTCCGCTGGCGCGCCGAGTATCTCGGACTCCGCGGGACCCACGCCAATTCCGGCGGCTTCAGAGGCGGTCCGATCTGGTCGCCGGAAGACGAGACGCTGCTGACGGCGCGCTATGGCCGTGAGCCGACCCGCGCGGTCGCCGCGGCGCTCGGCCGCCTGCTGCGCGCGATCTACACGAAGGCCCACGCCTTGGGCCTGGTCCATGGCTGGATGAAGCCCTTCACCGCCGAAGACGCGGCAGCGATCCGGGTCGCCTATCACCGCGGGCTCAGCCTGACCGATCTGGCCGACGCGCTCGGCCGCGACATCGCCGTGGTGTCGAAGCACGCCAAGCGGGAGCTCGACCTACATTTCTCGGCTCGGCCGGTGAAGGCGCCCCGCGGCCCGCGCGCCCTGCGCCGGAAATGGACCTTGGCGGCCATCCTGGAACTGGGAATCCCAGGGGACGAACGGCCGGCCTGAACAGAACGGCGAATCGAAGGAACCGGTGGGATACCGCAGCGCCGGTCACGGCCGCAAAGGGTGGGTCGCGCCGGCCGCTTGCGCTGGGCCGGCCGCGATCCCGGCGCTGCGCGCCGCCTTTGCGCCCGCGTCCGGGCCGCGGTCCCCGGATCCTGTTTCGAGAAGAAACAGGAGGAAAAAGTGAACAACCCATCCCAGGAAGTCCCCGAACTCAGCCGGTACCAGCGCTCGCATGAGGTCATGCGGCTCCAACGGGCACTTACCCGTGCGGAAACCTGCCTGGAGAAGGCGGTGAACCGGCAAGACGGCGCCCAGGCCGACGCGTTCCGCCAGGAGATGCGGGCGCTTGCCGATCGCATCGACGCGCTCGAAGCCTGAACTACGCTTCGGCCCACCCTTCGAACGGAGGTCAATCATGAGACTGCATTTTCATGCGGCGCTGGTGTTCCGGCTGCTGGAACACAGCAAGGCGGCCGTCACGCGCGCCCCGACCAGCGAACAGCTGTTCGAGGGCCGGTTCCGCAAGGATGGCCGCGACATTGATACCCACGGCCTGCCGCTCGCTGCCTGGCCGACCGAGGCCGACATCGATCCGGCCAGGATTCCGGCGGGGCTCTGGCTGGTCGGCGACCAGGGCATCTACTTCATGAGCAACGGCCAGCCCGGTCTCATGGTCGCCCCGGCAAGCACCCGGCACCTCGTCGCCCCGGCCGCCGAGGCCGATCCGGAACGGAACCCGGAGAGCTGGTGGGACGTCAAGCGCGCCTCGTTCGGCGGGGACGACGGCGTCATGTTCATCGAAGAAGCGGATGTGGTGTCCCTGTTGCGCTACCGCCGTGACGGCCGGGTCTGCCTCGACCTCACCCCTGACCAACTGGCGATCGTGGTGCCGGATCCTGTCGCCGATCGGCCCGACAGCTTCCGGCGCACCGCCGCGAAGTAGCCTGCCCAACGCCGCTGGCCCGACGACCGGCTAGCGCCGGACCAATTCCCAAACCTATCGGAGATCAAAATGGACCTCATTCCAGAGGGAATCCGTGCCCGTCTGCTCGCCAACGGCAAGGAGCGCGACCGAGACCATATGCCGGTCGTGAAGCTCTTTTGCCCGTTCTCGGCCGCGACCTGGCTGCTGACCGAACTCGATCCCGATGACCCGGACAGGATCGCATTCGGACTCTGCGATCTCGGCTTTGGATGCCCGGAATTAGGCAGTGTCGATCTGACGGAGCTGCAAAGTGTGCGCGGGCCCGGCGCGTTGGCGGTCGAACGGGATCTTCATTTCCGGCCGCGCTTTCCCCTGTCGGTCTATGCGGAAGCCGCGCGCCGGCAGGGCTCGATCATCGAGGCGACGCACGTCCTCACCGCGATCGCGGCAGAAGCGGGCGTCGCCCCTGCGGCGACGGACACGGCGGGTTAAGACGCCCGGCACCGCCAGCGCGGGCATCCCCCTTCCATTCAATCCGCAATCACCGGCCGCCTCGGTGCGCCGGGCGATTCCGCACGCCCCGAGGAGAGACCCGATGGCTCGCGACACCGCGCAGCTGACCTTATCCCTGTTCGACAGCACCAGCCTCGCCGGCGGCATGACGCTCACCGGTGAGGCGTACCGCCCGTTGGCGGCACCCGAACCCGACGACGAGCCAACCGAGGCCCTGGGTGACCCAGTGCCGGCAGGCAAGAACTTCCACCTCCTCGGTGATCGCGGGTTGGCCCGGGGCTGGAAGGCACGCGCTGCCGACAATCTCGCCGCCATCACGCTTGCGGCCCGGATCGAAGCCGAGAAGCGGCCGGCGAGTGAGGATGAGCAGGCCATGCTGGCCCGCTTCGTCGGCTTCGGCGCCGCCGATCTGGCGAACAGCCTGTTCCGGCGCCGCGGCGGCGAGTTCGCCGAACCCTGGCTCGAGCTCGGCGAGGAACTCGAGCAGCTCGTCTCGCGCGAGGATCTGGCCAGCCTGGCGCGTGCCACCCAATACGCCCATTACACGCCCGAATTCCTGATCCGCGCGATCTGGCGCTCGCTCGGTGTCCTGGGGTTCGAAGGCGGCCGCGTGCTGGAACCTGGCTGCGGCACCGGCCTGTTCTTCGCGCTCATGCCGGAAGCGATGGCGGCCGCGAGCGATCTCACCGGAATCGAATTCGACCGGACGACCGCGCGCATCGCGCAGCTGCTGTTTCCGGCCGCCTGGATCCGGCACGAAGACTTCACCAAGGCGCGTCTGCCCGAGCGCTACGACCTCGTCATCGGCAATCCGCCGTTCTCGGACCGGACCGTGCGCGCGGAGGACCCGGCCGGCCGGCTGCACCTGTCGCTGCATGATTATTTCATCGCACGCGCGATCGAACGGCTGAAGCCCGGCGGCATCGCCGCCTTCGTCACCAGCCGCTGGACCCTCGACAAGACCGACCCGAAGGCGCGCGCCCATATCGCTGAACTGGCGAGCCTCGTCGGCGCGGTGCGTCTGCCCGAAGGCAGCTTCGCCGCCGCCGCCGGCACGGACGTCGTCATCGACGTGCTGCTGTTCCAGCGGCGGGGTCCCGAGACTACGGCGCCATCCGCCCTTTGGGACACGCTGGCGGAAGCGGTGCCGGCGGGCGAGGGCGAGGAAGCGCTGTCGATCAACCGGTATTTTATCGAGCATCCGGACCAGGTGCTCGGCCGTCACGCGCGTACGACCGGGCCATTCGGTCCGACCTATAGCTGTCTTGCCCATGGGGAAGGGGACCTCGAAGCCGCGCTCGACCGCGCCTTCGCGCGCATCGTTACCGGCGTTCGCGCGCCGCGGGCCGAACCGATCGGTGAGCAGCGTGCCGCGCGCCCGGCGATCGGCACCGCGGCGGAGGGCGCCGTCATCAAAGAGGGCAGCTACGTCATCCTGGATCACGCGCTCCACCAGATCCTCGACGGTACCCCAACGCCGGTTGCGATTCGCCAAGCTGGGTGCGCCGGCATCCCGGCCAAACACGCGCGGATCATCCGCGGCCTGATCCCGGTGCGGGATGCGATCCGCGAATTGTTGCGCGCCCAGGAAGCCGGCGTGCCGTGGGGAGCCGCGCAGGTCCGTCTTCGCGTCGCCTATGGCGGCTTCGTCCGCCAGTTCGGTCCGATCAATCTCACGTCCGTCACGGAGAGCGTCGATCCGACGAGTGGTGCTACCCGGGAGAGCGTCCGCTATCCGAACCTCCAACCGTTCGCCGACGATCCCGACGTCTGGCTGGTCGCCTCGATCGAGAGCTATGACCTGGAAAGCGGGCGCGCGACCTGCGGGCCGATCTTCACCCAGCGAGTGATCCATCCGCCGGCCCTGCCGCTGGTCGAGACGGTGCATGACGCGCTTGCGGTGACCTTGCACGAAGTCGGCATCGTCGATCTTGATCGGATCGCCGAGTTGGTTGGACGGACGCGCGAACAGGCGCGCGCTGAACTGGGCGAGGCGGTCTTCCTCGATCCGGCGCTGTCGCGCGAGATGGAGATTTGGCAGACCGCCGATGCCTATCTCTCGGGCCCGGTGCGGACCAAGCTCGCCGTCGCACGCGCCGCGGCGGCGCTCGATGGCCGCTATCAGCGGAACGTCGCGGCGCTGGAGCGCGTCCAGCCCGAGGACCTCCGGCCGTCCGACATCTGCGCGCGGCTCGGCGCGCCGTGGGTGCCGGCAGAGATCGTCGAGCAGTTCTCGGCCGAGGTGATCGGCATCGCGACGGCGATCCGCCACACGGTCGAGATCGCCGCCTGGACCATCGACACCACTGTCTTCGCCGGCCAGGCAGCCGCTACTTCCGAATGGGGTACCAGCCGACGCCATGCCGGGCTGCTGCTGTCCGATGCGCTCAATGCCTCGCTGCCGGCGATCTACGACGTCTGGACCGCGGACGGCGTGGAGCACCGCGAGTTGAACGCGCCGGAGACCGAAGCCGCCAAGGAGAAGCTGCAGAAGATCCGCGGCGCTTTCGAGCACTGGGCCTGGAAGGACGCCGACCGGACCGAGCGCCTGGCCCGGATCTATAATGACCGGTTCAACAATCTGATGCCCCGGCAGTTCGACGGCGGCCACCTGTCGCTGCCGGGCGCCAGCTCGGTCATCCGGTTCTATCCGCACCAGAAGCGGGTGATCTGGCGCATCATCGCGGCAGGCTCGACCTACGTTGCCCATGCCGTCGGCGCCGGCAAGACCTTCTCGCTCGCGGCTGCGGTGATGGAGCAGAAGCGGCTCGGCCTCATCACCAAGGCGATGATGGTCGTGCCCGGCCATTGCCTGGCCCAGGCGAGCCGCGAGTTCCTGCTGCTCTATCCCTCGGCCCGGATCCTGGTCGCCGACGAGACGAACTTCACCAAAGACAAGCGCCAGCGCTTCCTGGCCCGCGCCGCAACCGCCCAATGGGACTGCATCATCATTACCCATGCGGCCTTCAAGTTCATCCCGGCGCCGGCATCGTTCGAGCGTGTGCTGATCGACGAGGAGCTCGCCGGCTATGCCGACCTGCTGGAGCGGCTCGACGGCGACGACCGGATCGGCCGCAAGCGGATCGAGCGTCTGAAAGAGGGCCTCGAGGCCAAGCTCGAGGCGCTCAAGACCCGAAAGGACGATCTGCTGACGATCGGCGAGATCGGCATCGACCAGATCATCGTCGACGAGTCCCAGGAGTTCCGCAAGCTGAGCTTCGCGACCAACATGGGCAACCTGAAAGGCGTCGATCCCGACGGCTCGCAGCGCGCCTGGGACCTCTGGGTCAAGTCCCGGTACGTCGCGCGGCGGAACCCGGGCCGGGCGCTGATCCTCGCCTCCGGCACGCCGATTACCAACACGCTCGGCGAGATGTTCACGCTGCAGCGGTTCATGCAGTTGGACGCGCTGGTCGAGCGCGGCATCCACGAGTTCGATGCCTGGGCCGGCACATTCGGCGAGACCCTGACGGAATTGGAGCTGCAGCCTTCCGGCCAGTACAAGCCCGAAACCCGGTTCGCCGCGTTCGTCAATGTCGCCGACCTGATGGCGCTCTATCGGGCCGTCGCCGACGTCGTGCTCAAGGATGACCTCCGGCAGCATGTCCGCCTGCCGGCGATCCGTGGCGGCAAGCGCCAGATGGTGACGGCCGCGCCGAGCGCCGCGTTCAAGGCCTATCAGCAGGTGCTCGGGGATCGGATCGAACGGATCCGCAAGAGGAAGGGCAAGGTCCAGAAGGGCGACGACATCCTCCTGTCGGTCATCACCGACGGACGCCATGCGGCGATCGACATGCGCTTCGTGCTGCCGGGGAGCGACAACGAGCCGGAAAACAAGCTCAACGCGCTCGTCGCCAATGCGCATCGGATCTGGCTGGAGACGTCCGACCGACGCTACACGCGCTTGGACGGGACTGCGTTCGCGCTCGCCGGCGGCGCGCAGATGATCTTCTCCGACCTCGGCACCTTGAACGTCGAGGCGACGCGGGGCTTCTCGGCTTACCGCTGGATCCGCGACCGGCTCGCGGCACACGGCGTCCCGCCGGGCGAGATCGCGTTCATGCAGGACTATAAGAAGAGTTCGGCCAAGCAGCGGCTGTTCGCCGATGTCAATGCCGGCAAGGTCCGCATCCTGATCGGTTCGTCCGAGACCATGGGCACGGGCGTCAATGCACAACGTCGTCTGGTGGCCCTGCATCACCTTGATGTGCCGTGGTTGCCGTCGCAGATCGAGCAGCGCGAGGGGCGCATCGAGCGCCAGGGCAACGAGAACGAAGAGATCCAGCTCTACGCCTACGCCACGACCGGCAGCGTCGATGCCGCGGGCTGGCAGCGGCTCGAGCGCAAGGCCCGCTTCATCGGCATGGCGATGGCCGGCGACCGCAGCATCCGCCGGCTGGAAGATGCCGGATCCCAGGCCAGTCAGTTCGCGCTGGCGAAGGCGATCGCCTCGGGCGATCCGCGCCTGATGCAGAAGGCCGGGCTCGAAGCGGAGCTGGCGCGGCTCGAGCGGCTGCGCGCCGCCCATATCGACGATCAGCATGCGGTCCGCCGCGCGATCGCGACGGCCGAGAACACCATCGCCGCCAGCCAGCGGCGAATCACACGCATCCGGACCGATATTGCCCAGCGTCGCTCGACCCGGGGCGAGGCGTTCGTCATGGCGGTGGATGGCCGGCAGTATGCCGAGCGCAAGGATGCCGGCGCCGCCCTGCTCAAGCTGTTACGCGCGCTGGAGATCGACGGCGCGAAAGTGGCGCCCGTCGGAAGCATCGGCGGCTTCGCGCTGACGGCCGTGCGCGCGCGGTTCACCGACCCGGACCAGCCGCCGGTCGCCCTGCTGATCGAACGGACCGATCACCAGGACGAGGTCGAATACGGGCGCGAGGTCAGCCCGCTCGGCATCATCGCCCGGCTCGAGCACCAGCTGACGAAGTTCGAGGTCGAACTGGCCGACGCGGAGGCGTCGCTCGCCGACGCCCAGGACCGGCTGCCCGGCTATCGCCAGCGGCTCGGCCGGGACTTCGCCTATCAGGACGAGCTCGACACCAAGCAAACGGAACTGGCGGCGCTCGAACGAAGCCTCGCCGCCGGCGAGCCGCAACGACCGGAACCGGCCGAAGCGGCCTGATCCTGACGGCTCGGCACGCTGAGCGCCCCCCGTACAACATGAAAGCTGTACCATGCCTGACAGCCACATCCCCGCATCGATCGCGCGACGATTGACCCAGCCGCCGTTCACGGCCGGGCAGTTCACGCCGACCCAGTTCACCAGCGCCGCCGACAAGGCGGTGTTCGCCAACAAGCTGGTCCGCTTCCTGGCACGCGATTGCCCCGAAGCGGCGTTCACCAAGGGCTTCTATCGGGCGCTCTCCAACAGTTTTGGCCACATAGCCCACTACAATCTGGCTGGCTTCTACGGCGAGTTCTTCCGCACGACGGCGGACAAGATCGCGTTCGTGCGCCAGACCATCGAATACCCGGCCTATGGCCTCCCGGAATTTACCTTCTGCGACGTCGAACGTGCCGTCCGGACGCGGGTCGGCGCCGCCGGGCTGCTGACGCACCTGCGGGTGCTCCGCGACACGGAGACCGAACAGGCGGAGCGCGCCCAACTCGAACGCTTGAAGGCCAAATACGAGCCTCAAGCCGAGCCGGTGGCCCGAAGAAATTTGCCCCGAAATCTGTTCGACCTGACCCAGGCAAGCTGAAACCCCAACGAGACGGAGATCGGTCGCAGACGCCGGTCGACGGTAGCGCTGCCGCTCCATCGCCGGCTGGCCGCGCCCCAGCCCCGCTGGCACGCAGGCCCAAGAGGGCCCGCGCGCGGGCGCAGGGCAGGAGCGCTCGCCGGCAATGGTACCGCCGACCGGCGCCCGCGCGCCGGAATCCGTTCCGAGGAATGCCGGAACGTGAACCGAGGAGAGAACACGCCATGGAACTCCGCATCGCCGATCCCAGGACCCTTCTGTTCAACCCGAAGAACCCGCGCCGGACGGCGGCGCCGGCGGTCTCCGACGAGCAGCTCGCCACGAACATCCGCCAGATCGGCTTGCTGCAGCCGCCGCTGACGCGGCAGACCGGCGACGGGCTGAGCATCATCGTCGGCGAGCGTCGGGTCCGCGCCTCGATCGCGGCCGAGTTGGCCGAGATTCCGGTCCTGGTGTTCGACCAGGACGCCACCGACGACCAGATCCGCGCGCTCTCGGAAAATGTTCAGAGAGCCAATATGGGCGCCGTCGACCAATGGCGTGCGATCGAATCCGCGATCTCGGACCGTTGGACCGAAGACGCGATCAGCGCGGCGATGGGGCTGAGCGTCCGGACCATCCGCAAGCTCCGGCTGCTGGCCCATATCCACCCGGCCATGCTCGATGTCATGGCGCTGGGCGACATGCCCAATGAAAACGTGCTGCGCACGATCGCCGCGGCCACGCCGACCGAGCAGGCGTCGGTCTGGAAGAAGCATCGGCCGAAGAAGGGTCAGCCGAACGTCATCTGGCACGAGGTCGGCCGCGCGCTGGAAAAGCGCAGGATCAGTGCTGTGCTGGCGAAGTTCGGGCCCGACGAGGAACAGGCGTTCGGCATCGTCTGGGAGGAAGACCTGTTCGAGCAGGCCGGCAAGGACGCGCGCTATACGACCCAGGTCGAGGCGTTCCTGGGTGCGCAGCAGGCCTGGCTCGAGGCGCACCTGCCGGCGAATGGCATCCTGCTGGACAGCGACGAATACGGCCGCGCCAAGCTGCCACCGCGGGCCGAGCGTGCCTACGGGGCGCCGCGCAAAACCGACAGTGTCGGGTTCTTCGTCTCGTCCCGGGGCGAGATCGAGGAGATCGCGTTCCGGCTCCCCGAACCGGCGAAAAAACCTACCGGCGGATCTGAGCGGGACGGCAATACGGTCCGGACGACCCGCCCGGAAATCACCAAGGAAGGCCTTTCGAAGATCGGTGATTACCGCACCCAGGCGCTGCACGAGGCGGTGAAGGTCTCGCCGATCGAGGACGACGTCCTGCTCGCGCTCGTCGTGCTCACGTTCGGGGCGTCGAACGTCAGCGTCGAGGGCCCGAATGGCCGGTACGGGGGACAGCGCGGCGAGCTTGCCGAAGCGCTCGTTGCCGGCGGGGTCCTCACCCAGGATCTCGACCTCATCCGGCAATCCGCGCGAGCGATGCTGGCGGAAGTGCTGTCGTGCCGCGAAGGTATGAGCAACAGCGGTCCGCTTGCCCTGATCGCGGGCGACGCGGTCGGCGCCGACAATTTCCTGCCGAACATGGCCACGGAAGAGTTCCTGTCCTGCCTGTCGAAAGCCGGCATCGAGAAGGCCGCGAGCGGCACGAACGTGCTGCCGCGCCAACGTGCCAAGGATACGCGTGCGGCGCTGATCGCCCAGATCGGCGACGGGCGTTACCTGCTGCCGGCCGCCCGCTTCGCCGGCCCAGTCGCCGCGACCACAGGGGCGGAAGAAGCGCCCGGCGAGGCCGGTGAGGAACTGTCGCCGACGGAAGGCATCGACGACGAGGTTTTCGAGGAAGACCGCGACGCTGCCTGAACGAGCACGCCCGGTCCCCTGAACCCAGATGAGGGAGATCCACCATGACAGCAGATCATCTTCCGGCGGTCCGAACCGCCGTCTTCACGCCGGATGCCGCCGAGGCGGCCGGCTATGCCCGTTTCAACGGCGGCGCCCATCTGGCCGTCGATGTCCCCGACGGCAACTTCACGATCACGGCGCGCATGACAAACGGCAGGCGCGTGACCTTCGCATTCGTCCCTTATCGCAACGACGAACCGGCCGGCTGCGTGGACATTTCCTATGACGATGCTCCGGTCGCGCCGATTATGAACGGCAAGACCGCGTGCCACGTGATGCATGCCATCGGCTTCACCGTCGGCCCGGATACCTTCGATACCCGCAAGATCGCGGCGCCCACGACCCTGATCACCGTGTTGATCGCCGATAAACATTACACCAAGACCCCGCCGGATCGGTGACCCGGCCCGTCCCACCACGAATTGCGACCAACGAACCCGACGCCCCGCATGCCCTGGCATGGCGGGGCGCTTCGCTTTCACAGGAGGTTTCCATGCCACTCTCCGCCCGCGAATTCATCATCCTCAACACGGCAATCTCCGGACTGCTTGCGGTCACCTGGGCCGGCAACGGCAAGGCCGAACCGACGCTGGACATCGATGCCGCCGATCTGTTCGACCTGGTCCGGGCCGGCTACCTCAAACCCGTGCCAAGCCCGCAAATGGACGCCGAACGACCAATCACACGGTACGAGGCGACACCGGCCGGCCGCGCGCGCTGGCAAGAAGCCAGCGAGTTGGTAGATCCCCGACGCTCGAGCGCACGCATCCTGGACTTTTGCGCGCGCGGAGACCGGTCATGAGCCCGGCGACCGAATGGCCGGCCGAGCCGTGGGCTCGCGGTCAGGACCGCGAGGCCGAATGCCTCTTTCAAGCAGGCGAGATGACGCCGCTCGTGCTCGCCGACCCGTCCCGGACCATGACGGTACCGGAGGTCGACGGCATGCTCGACCGGATCGTCGCCTGCGTCGATGCGCTCGCAGGGATCGAGGATCCGGCTGGCTTCGTCGCCGCAGCCAAGCGGCTTGCGCTTGGCGCCGTCGCTGCCGACGCACAGGCCGAGGCCGATTTCGAACTCGGCGAGCAAGAACAGGTCACCGGCCTCGACTCGCTGCGAGATCACCTCCGTCTCAACGATCTAGCGACCTTCGAGGCGGCGGCAGCGCTCCGCGATATACTCGCAACGCTCGAAACCGTGGACGCGTGAATCAGGGGCGATGAAGTGG
>NZ_DASZBY010000014.1:0-23176 GCF_035943795.1 Aliidongia sp.
TCGCCGACCGGACCCTTCGCCCGCAGGCCGGCATAGCGCACCATGTCGCGGATCGGCATGCCGGTCGTCTTGAGACGCCCCAGAAATTCGATCCACGGCAGAATGCTCTCGTCGTATTCCCGCTGGCTCGACGACCGCGGCGCATACGGCAGCAGCCCGATCCGCTCGTAGTAGCGGAGCGTATGGGTGCTCATGCCTGTGCGCTTGGCGAGGTCCCCGATCTTCATGTTCCAACCTGTTTCCGTCACGACGCTGAGACTTCTACAAGTTAGAGCGCGCTCTAAGTCAAGCGCTGACTTTTCGAGACGAAATCGGATCCGGTCTGCCAGGCCCGCCGTGGTGAACGCTGGCGGCTTTGTAGCGGCCGGCGCAAGGAAGCGACTTTCGTGCCTACTCCGTCTCATGGCAGCTCTTCGTCGGACCCGCCGCCGCGCCGTACGCCCGCCAATTTCCGATCGGCGTACGGTTGGTGGCGACGGTGACAGCGTCAGTCATGGGGAAACTCGCTTGGTTTTTAAGATCTGGAGGGCTTCCTCCGCCCAGAGGGATTGCAGCAGCTCGTCGCTCGCCTCAGTGGATTCCAGCCGGCGTATGCCGCGCGGGTCCAGCTTCTCGCGGATCCAATGAAGCTCTTCTTCAGTCGGGGCTGCCGTTTCGGGGAAGCTTTCGCCGTGTTTCGCCGGCCAGGTGAACTCGGTCTTGGCCTGGACCTCGGCGAAGGTGACGCCCGGATGCAGCGTCTCGATCTTCATGTGACCGGCTTCTTCGTCCCAGCCGAACACGCCCAGGTCCGACACGACCGTACCCGGCCAGCCGCGGTCGAGCTTCAATCTGTTGCGTTCCGGGCCATAGCCGAGACCGCAGACGAAATCGACCTTGTCGACGAAGGCGCGCTTGTTGTGCTTGCGCAGATGATAGCAGAGCCGCTCGCAGCCCCAGAGATCGTCGGGCACGCCGCGAGCCCCAACCAACTGCACCGCCGGCTTGTCCCAGGTGCCCACGACCGAGATGTTGGAATTGCCGTGCTTGTCGATCTGCACCGTGCCAATCCAGATCTGCAACATGCCCTGGGCGATCATGTCGAACATCTCCGGCCAACCGAGGAAGCTCGCGGCGGAGGGGGTCAGCGACCATTCTTCGTTCAGCCCTTTCGGCGTCAGCACCGGATCGGCGGCGGCGCGCGAATGGGTCAGCAACATCGCATCGGGCACATAAAGCGCTTTCGCCAGGCGCGCCGACAGGTCGGACAGGATCGTCGCCCCGACCGCGATGCGCTCGCCGCTGAATTCCTTGGCCATGCGGGCGATCAACAGCTCTTCCAGCGTATAGTCGCTCATGAAGCCGCTCCCTGGGTAAAGCTATCGAGCCAGGTACGATCTGTGGCCTTCGCCTGATAGGCCTGTACCGCCGGCAGGTTGGTTGGATGGTCCGGATAGAGGGCAGTGAAGCCGGTCCCGTTCGTGGTCTCGCACACTCCCTTGACCCACAGCCGCGAGATCAGCATCGCCCGCCGGTCCATGCCGCCGCGCGGCAACTCATCAACGATCGTGTCGGCGGTGAGATAGGTGCGCTTCGCCGCTCGCGCGATGAGCGGATCGGCATAGGCATCGCCCAGGATGACACCATTGCCGGCACGGTCGGCGATGTTGACATGGATGACCGCAACGTCAGGAACGAGCGCCGGTACCAGCAGCAGCGTCTCGCCGGTGAAGGGGCAGACCATGGTCCTGAACGGCGAGGTCGGCGTGGTCATCAGGTCGGTGCCGAGGCCGCAGCGGCTCGGCTGGAACGGCAGGCGCTTCGCCCCGGCCTCAAAAGCAGCGATCGTAGTCGCCTCGGAATATTCGACGATCGGCAGGCTGCCGGCCTCCCGCGCCCTGCGAAAATTGGGTGCCAACCCATAAGCGTCGAATCCAACGAAGGCGAAGCGCAGTAGCCGGACCTTGGCCAATCCGATCAGCAGATCGACCTCCGGCCCGCCCAGCATCGAGATCACTTCGAGATCCCTCAAGCTCGAGGCGCCGATCGCCTTGGCGGCCGCCATCGGCTTGCGCTGCAACCCGCCGCCGCCGAAGGCGATGCTGTCACCGTCGTGAAGGGCAGCGACCAGCGCTGCCAGATCCATGCGCTTATCCAACTTGGTGCCGCCTTTCCGCGCGAGAGACACTGCCGTCCATTTGGGCGAGATATGCTGTTTCGAGCGCCGACGCCCCGGTCGCCTCGGCAACGATCCGACCGCGGAACATGACGTAGCCGCGATCGATATGGCTGCGGATGAAGCGGATTGACGGCTCGGCCATCAGCACCGCCATGCCTCCCTGCGCAAGGTCCACGACCGTGCGGACCAGTTCCTCGACGATGAGCGGTGCCAGACCCAGCGACGGCTCGTCGAGCAGCAGGATCTTAGGCTTCGTCATCAGCGCCCGGGCGAGTGCCAGCATCTGCTGCTCGCCCCCGCTCAACACCCCGGCTGGCAGGCGCCGCCGGGTTTCCAGGATGGGAAAGCGCTGCAGCGCCGCCGTCGTCGCTTCATCGGGCAGGCCGATTGCGTCGGCCATCACCTGCAAATTCTCCCACACGGTCAGGTGTGGGAAGACCTGGCGGCCCTGCGGCACCAGCGCGATGCCGGCGCGGGCGCGACCGGTCGGGCCGAGCCGGTCGACCGCCACGCCGTCGATCAGGATCGAACCCTTGGCGCCGCGGACGGCCCCCATGATCGCCTGGATCAGGCTGCTTTTGCCGGCGCCGTTCGGCCCGACCAGGGCGGTGATGGCGCCACCCGGCGCCTCAATGCTGACGTCGCCGACCGCCTCGACCTGGCGGTACCGGACGGAGATGCCTTTCGCCGCCAGCATCAGACCGCCCCGATATAAGTGCGGCGGAACATCTCGTCGGCGAGGCAGGCCTCGACCGTGCCTTCGACCACGATGGCGCCCTGGGCCAAGAGCGCCATACGGTCGGCCAGCGCCGTCAACAGGTCGACGTTATGGTCGATCAGCAGCACGGCGGTGCCCTGGGCCCGGATCCGGCGCAGCGCCTCGATGATGGCGGCGATGCCACCGTCACCGACGCCGGAAAAGGGCTCATCGAGCATGATCAGCTTCGGCTGTTGAACCAGCGCGCGGGCGAGCTCGACCAGGCGCAACTCGCCGAAGGTGACGTCGCCGGCGCGGCGGCCGAGCCCGCCCAGCGACAGGTGTTCGGCCGCGGCTTCGACCAGCTCCATGCCGGCACACGCCCCCTCGACGATGCCGGCGAAGAGGCCGCGGACCAGCGCGCCAAACGAGCCAATCCGACCGCCGGCGAGACCGAGCGCGATATTCTCGCGCAAGCTCAGGTCGGTCGCGACCTGGGGATGCTGGAAGGTGCGGGCGAGGCCGGCGCGCGCCCGCCGGGCGGTATCGCCGACGAGCGCCTCTCCGGCCAGTTCGACCGCGCCGGCATTCATCGACTGCTGGCCGCCGATGATGTCCATGAGCGTGGTCTTGCCGGCGCCGTTCGCGCCGCACAAGCCCAGGATCTCACCGGGTGCGACCTCGAAGCCGACGCCGTGCAGGACATGCAGGCCGCCATAGGATTTGCGGATGCCGGTGCAGCGGAGCGTCATGTCGACCGCCTGCGTCCCACGAGGGCTGCGAGCCCGCCCAGGAGACCGTTCGGCACCAGCAGCAGCACGCCCAGGGTCAATAGACCGAAAGTCAGACTGCCCGGCCCCTGGAAGAAATCGAAGCCAAGCGTGAAGGCGACGACGAGCAAAGCGCCCAGCACCGCGCCCCAGGGCGTCGCCAGCCCGCCCAGTACCGGCATGAACAGTACCAGGAATACGACCTTGATCGCGAAGGAATCCGGCAGCACGAACCGGTTCATGAATGCGAGCAGCACGCCGGCGAGTGTCGCGATCCCGGCGCCGACAGCGAGCGCCAGGATGCGCAGTGCTGCGGTCGGAACCCCATTCGCGGCCGCGGCGACCAGAGACTCACGCTGGGCCCGCATGGCGATGCCGACGAGCGAGGCGCGCAGTCGCCCGATCGCCGTCGCGATGAGCCAGACTAGGATGACGCCGAAGGCGATGAGCGGCCCGCGATCCAGCCCCCAGCCAAGGATGTCGAGCCGCGGGATGTCGCCGATGCCGGTCGCCCCGCCGGTGACGCTGTCGGTATTCAAGAGCCAGGTATGGACCGCAATGCCGAACATCATCGTCGCGACCGCCAGGTGAAAGCCCGAGAGGCGGCGCGTCACCAGCCCCAGCAGCGCCGCCGTCGCCATGGAAATCAGAACGGCGATAGGAATGGCGACCGGCATCCAGGCCGCTGCCGCGTGGGAGATGATCGCGACCGCATAGGCGCCGATGGCGAAATAGGCGTTGTAGGCGAGAGACAGGCTGCCGCACAGCGCCAGCGGCAGGTACATGCCGAGCGCCAGCAGCGCATAGGCGATCGCCAGCATGCCCAGGTCCTGGCGATAGGCGTTCGCCTCGACATAAGCGAGGAACGCAGCTGACAGCACCAGGCTCACCAGCATCTCGCGCCGACTGCTCACTGGTGCACCTTTAGGCTCATGACCGCACCCGGACGGTAAACAGGCCTTCCGGCCGGAATGAGAACACCAGGATGACCAGCGCCAGAAGCACGTAGTCGCGGGCGAAACCGCCGATATAGCGCGCCGACGCCGCTTCAATCGCCGACACCAGCATGCCGCCGACCAGCGGTGCCCAGGGCGTGCCGACGCCGCCCAGCACCAAAGCGATGAAGCCCAGGATGGCGAAGGAGAGATGGGACTGGAAGCTGAGCGCCGTCTGCGGCGCTACCAGGATGCCAGCGAGGCCGCAGATGAGCCCCGTCGCGATCACGGCGACCAGCCGCACGCGGCGGACCGGCAGCCCCAGCGCCCGCGCCGCTGCCTCGTTGTCGCCCACGGCGCGCAGCATGCGCCCGTAGCGGCCGCGCTTCAGCCAGGCTGCTACCGCGGCGAAGGTGCCGAGCGTCGCCACCAGCGCCAGGAGATCGTGATAGTCGATGGCAAGGCTGCCGACGACCAGCGCGCCGTCAAGGAGCTCACGGCCAAGTAGCGGCCGGCGGCCGAACGCGAGGCCGGCCAGTTGCTCGATGACGAACATCAGCGCCACGATCGCCATGACCGCCCCGAACTCGTCGCGCGCCCGCCGCGCCATCGGCCGCAGGATGAGATCTTCTGTGATCCAGGAGAACAGCACGGCAGCACCGAAGGCACTCGCCAAGCCGAGCACCAGCGGTGCCGACGGGTCTTCGCTGAAGTACCCATACGCGAGACCGGCGAACATGACATAGGCGCCCATGGCGAAATTGACCGCCGCCGTCGCGCGCAGGAACAAGAAATAGCCCAAGGCGACCAGCCCGTAGAAGGCGCCGGTTTCGATCCCGGAAACGACGAGACTGAGTTCCATCAGTTCGGCTGGTACACGTCCCAGACCGCGGACGGCGAGCCATGCGCGAACTGGACGACGACGTTGCCCTTGTTGCCGGCACCGTTGTGCCGTTCCTTGGCGAAATTCAGCAGGTTGCCCTTCTGGCCGTAGGAGGATGGAAAGTCGGTCATGCCCTCGATCGCGTCGCGCAGTTTGGTGCCGTCAGTCGAGCCCACCGCCTCCGCCGCCTTCTTGGTCAGCATCAGCGCGTCCCACACCATGCTATGCAGAAAGACATAGGGCGCGTCGGCGCCGTATTGCTTTTGATAGGCGGCTTTCACCTGGTTGGTATTCGGATTGTCGGGCGCCAGATTATCGACCACCAACAGACCGTTGATGGCATCGCCGGCCAATTGCCAGATCTTCGGTTGGGCCGTGATCGTGTTGGTGCCCCAACGGGCAAGCTTGAGATCGAGCCTGGCGGCGCTGCGATACATGTTGGCGCTGCTGGGCGCGGACTGAATGAGATCGAAGATCAGGTCGGGCTTGGCCGCACTGATGCGCAGCAGCTGGGCGTTCGCGTCGCGGGCACTCGCCTCGACCTGTTCGTCGGCAACACGACTGAGACCCGCTGCCTCGAAGGCCTTGCGATAGGCATCGGCCACCGTCTTCGCCGTCGCGGACTCGTCCTCGATGAAGGCAAGCTTGGTGAGGCCGAGCTTCTTCCAGGCCTCGACATAGACCGCTGACGCCGTCTCGCTCTGCGGCGTGATGGTGAAAATATAGTCGTTGTTCGGCGGCTGGACAATTTTGGCGCTGACGTTGGTCGGCGCCATGCACAGGATCTTCTGCTCGGTGCAGACGATGCGGCCCTGCAGAGTCGAGCCGGAGCCCGAGACGAAGAAGATGATCTGCGCGCCATTCTCAAGGAGACGGCGGGTCTTGACCGCGGTCAGGTTCGGATTGTTTTCGTCATCCTCGTAGATCGCCTTGACCGGACGGCCGAGGATGCCGGGCGCCGTGCCGACGGCGCTGGAGGCGAACAGGTATTCGCCGTGGTTGATCATGTCGATGAACAGCTTCACGCTCTTCACCGATTCCGATGAATAGAAGGTAGCCGCCCCGGACCGGTCCTCGACCACGCCGATCGTAATCGGATCACCGGTCGGGGCCGCCGCCTGGACACTGCCGAGCATTGTCCATCCGGCCGCCACCAGGGCCGCCGCCCTTATCAAGTTCTTTGCCGCTTCCATCCCCGCCTCCCTCGTTCCTTCCGGCGCATTGGCTCGGATTTCTTATTTTCTGAGGTCGAGCAATCTTCTGACCTTGCCCTCCCCGCCCATGCGGGTAAAGGGCGCCAGGCTGCCAGCCTCGACGATTTCGACATCGACCTTGGCGCCCAGATCGCGATGCAGTGCGTGGCGCATGTCGACGGCCAGTTGCCCGGCATCGATGTCGGTGCTGCGTCGCTCGATGCGCACGGTCATTTCCTCGCGCCGACCCAGGCCCTCGCCACGAAATTCAGCGACGCACAGGAAATCGCCGGTGTTGCGCGGGTCGGCCACGACCGCGTTCTGGCAGGCGAGTGGATAGACGTTGGTGCCGCGCAGCTTCACCATCTCGTCGCTGCGGCCGAGGAAGGTCGAGAGCTTGCGCGAACTCACCCCACAGGCGCAGGTAGCATGCGGATAGAGCGTCAAGAGATCGCGCAGATTATAGCGGATGAACGGCGGCATGCTGCGATGCAGGCTGGTCACGACCAGATTGCCGACCCCGCCCTCAGCAATTGGCTGCCGGTCGTCGACCCCGACAAGCTGGCAATAGACCGTATCCTCGCTGATGTGCTTGTGGTCGCGCGCCTGGCATTCCCAGGAAATGAGACCGACCTCGTGCGAGCCGTAATTGTCGTAGATCGGCACGCCCCAGGCTTCCTCGAGCCGCTTGCGTACGATCCCCTCTGTATCGGGACCAAGGTAGGAATGGATGAACTTGGTCGGCAGCTCTTTGAGGTCGAAGCCGCTCGCCGCTGCGACCTCGGCGATCCGGCCGAGATATTCGCCACGGGCGAACCAGACGTTGGTGCCCCAGGCGCGGGCGAGATCGATCTGGCGCTCGGTCGGCGTCACCAGGCCAGACCCGGTCGTGGCCGGCACGCAGCCCAGCCAATTGTGGGCGGCGGTATAGGCGCACCAGCCGGCATTGGCGAGCGAGGTTGTATAGGGGATCTGGATGATGTCGCCCGGCCGTGCCCCTTGGGCATAGAGTGCACGGGCGACCTGGATCGCCTGCACCTCCCACGCGATCGGGTCGAACAGCGTCATGCGCGGCATGCCGGTGGTGCCGCCGCTGGTCTGGATCTTGAGCGGCAGGACGCCGAAGTCGTCGCGGCCGATCGGGTGGTGGTTGCCGAACGGTGGGGCGGCGGCGATCGCCTGCTTGAGGTCGTCGCTGGTGAAAGTCGGGATGCGGTCGATGTCGTCGAGCGAGCGGATGTCGCCGGGGCCGAGCCCGGCCGCCCGCCAGCGCTCGGCATAGAACGGGATCGCCCAGGCGTCGGCGACCCGGGCCATGAAGCGCTCGTTCTGCAAGGCTCGCATCGCATCGGCCGAGAGCTGGCCGGTGGTGCGCGCGAAATGCGGCGGCGGCGGATAGTCGACCATCAGCTTCGGCCAATCGACCGATTGCCAGTAATACGGGATCGGCTGCTCGTCCGCCGGGGCCGGATGGTGATGGTCGGCAGTCATCTCGTCTCCTCGAGCACTGCGATCGGCGGAAACAGGAATTCGGCGCCGTGCGACAGGCTCTGCATCAGCGTGGCCGCGATGCGTGCGCGTGCCGCCTCCGGCTGTCCCAGGTTCGCCGCAAGCCGCCGCGCCCGCTTCAAATAGAGATGGGCATCATGGTCCCAGGCATAGCCGATCGCACCATGCAGCTGCACCGCGTCTGCCGTCGCCGCCAGTGCCGCCTCGACGGCGCAGCTGGCCGCGGTATCGAGTGCCAAGGCGCGATCCCGGCCCCGGGCATCCTCGACCGCGGCGGCATAGGCGGTGGCGCTGCGCGCATTCTCGATCAGCACGTAAGTGTCTGCCAAGCGATGCTTCACCGCCTGGAACGATCCGATCGTGGTACCGAACTGCCGGCGCTCGCCGACGTAGGAGATGGTCATTTCGAGGGCCGCCGCCGCGACGCCGACCAGTTCGGCGGCGATGGTGACGGCCGCAGCCGCCATGGCCCGCTCGATCATGATCGCGTCATGCGTGAGCGTCGGGCAATGGCCGAGCCGGACGCCGTCGCAGTCGACGCTACCGATCGGACAGGTGATGTCGAACGGCTGCTGCTCGGTCACAACGAGATCGCTGGCCGGCACCAGGATCGCCTGGTCCCAATCGAGTAGCAGGATATGGGTCGCATCAATCGGATATTCGACCAGCGTCAGGCTGCCCCGGAGCGCCCCATTCCGATTGACCGGTCCCGGCTGTACCGGCAGGCCGCCGCGCAGATCGTCCGGCCAGCTGACGCCGATCCTGATGCTGCCGTTGGCGATACTGGTCAGCAATGCCGCGTGACCGGTCGCGAGGGTGGCGCCCAGCACCGCGGTCGCGACCAACGGGCCCGGGAATAAGGCGCGTCCCAACTCCTCGCTCAGCACGACCATGTCGGCGAGGGCGAGCGCCGACCCGCCGTACTCCTCCGGCACCAGCAACCCGGTCCAGCCCTGAGTAACGGCCACCGCCCAGGCGTCGCGCGTCGGCGCTTCCGGCCCGGCGCGCAACTGGTCGTGAGGCAGGGCTTCGGCGAGGCTGCGCCGGGCGCTGTAGCGGAGCAGGTCCCTCATGCCGTCCCCCGCGGCAGGCCGAGCACCCGTTCCGCGATGATGTTGCGCTGGATTTCGGACGTGCCGGCCAGGATGGTCTCGGCACGCGACCAGAGATAGTCCCGCTGCCAGCTACCATGCTTCAGCGCCGACGGCTCCTGCGGGCCGAGCGCGCCCTGGCGACCCAGTACGTCCATGGCGAGGTCGAGCAGGCGCTGATGCGCCTCGCTCCACAGTAGTTTGATGTAGGAGGACTCCGGTCCGGGCGCCTCGCCGCGCATGGCGGCGGCCAGCGAGCGATGGGCATGCAGCCTCAGCACGTTTACATCGATGAAACTGCGCGCTAGCCGGTCGCGGATCGCCGGGCTGGCCGCATGCCGGCCGCCACCGCTTTCGGCCGCAAGTCGGGCTAGTTCGATC
Organism: Aliidongia sp.; assembly: GCF_035943795.1. NCBI lineage: Bacteria > Pseudomonadati > Pseudomonadota > Alphaproteobacteria > Rhodospirillales > Dongiaceae > Aliidongia > Aliidongia sp. Next base: position 9,618 of record NZ_DASZBY010000014.1, read on the forward strand.
AGCTCCGCCTGCAAGCGCACGAGCCTGGGCACGAAATAGGTACCGCGTTCGAAACTAGCGGCAGCCATGGCGATGCGCCAACCGTCATTCTCGGCACCGATCAGATTCTCGACCGGCACACGGACATCGTCGAAGAACACTTCGTTGAAATCCGCCTCGCCGCTCATCTGCCGGATCGGCCGGACCGTGATGCCGGGGCTACGCATGTCGATCAGCAGGAAGCTGATGCCGCGATGCTTGGCGGCGGTGGTATCGGTCCGCGCCAGCAGGAAGCACCAGTCGGCGATATGGGCGAAGCTGGTCCAGATCTTCTGCCCGCAGACCCGATAGACATCGCTATCGCGCACTGCCCGGGTCGCAAGCGCCGCCAAATCTGACCCTGCTCCTGGCTCCGAGTAGCCCTGGCACCAGATTTCCTCGTTCGACAGGATCTTGGGCAGGAAGCGCCGCTGCTGCGCAGGTGAGCCGAAATGGATCAGCGTCGGGCCCAGAATGCCATGGGCGATGGCGTTCAGGGGCAACGGCGCACCTGAGGCGGCATGTTCTTCGAGGAAGATCGCCTGCCGGCCGAGCGACAAGCCTTTGCCGCCATGCTCGACCGGCCAGGAGAGACCACTCCAGCCGCTGACGCAGAGATGGTCCTCCCATCCGCGGCGGAAATCCAGATCATGCGGCGAGGTCCCAGGCGGGAAGCCGGCCGTGACCATCGCCAGGTGTTCCCTGAGCCAGCCGCGCAACGCCGTCCGGAATGCGACATCGTCGAGGGTCTGCCACGGCGGGCACGTCATTTCAGCGTGTCCTTGCCGGCCTTGATGGCACCACTCAAGCCGCGATCGCGGGCCTGCTTGAACCCCTCGGTCAGGTGCGACAGCTGATGCGTGTCAAAATGCGCTTCGAGCGCCGTGCGCAGGCCCTGGATATCGAGGCCTCGGTTGAGCGAGCGCTTCAATAGCTTCAGCCCGAACGGCGGCGCCTCGGCGATCCGGCGAGCGAGTGCCAGGGTTGCGTCTTCAAGCTCGGCCCGCGGCACCACGCGATTGACCATGCCGATACGCAACGCTTCGGCAGCGTCCATGCGCTGGCCGGTAAACAGCATCTCCTTGGCTTTGCGCATGCCCATCACCCAGGGATGGATCAGCACCTCGACCGCAGCCGCGCCCAGACTATGGGCCACAGGATCGGCGAAGAACGCATCCTCCGCTGCCACGACTAGATCGCACATATTAGCCAGCATGAAACCGCCGGCCACGCAGGCACCCTGGACCTGGGCGATGGTCGGCTTGGGCAGATCGAAGATGTTGAGCGCGTATTCGTAGTAGCGCAGTTCCTCGTAAGCCCAGCGCTGTTCGACCGTGAAATCGGCCCGGTTCGCCTGGGCTTCCTTCAGATCGTGGCCGGCCGAGAAATGATCGCCGCGCCCGCCTAAGATGACGACCCGGATCGACGGGTCCTCGGCGGCACAGCGCATAGCGCTGTCGATCTCATCCAGCAGGCGCTGGCTCTCGGCATTGCGGACCTGCGGCCGGTTGTGCCAGATCCGGGCAACGCCGTTCAGATCTTCATATTCAACGTCTTCATAATCCATTATATGGATCTTTATCCGACATGACTCCCGAGCTAAACCCTATGATTGCTTTGGAAATACTGTCAAAATGAATATTGATGAAACAGAATATATTCCACAATGCGGACTATCAAGGGATCTTCTCACGGAACCCAGGCGATCGCACGGGCAGCGGCACTCCTCAGGATCGTGGCCCGCTATGGTCGCGAGGGCGCGCGGCTTGTGGACTTGTGCCGAAGCACCGACCTAACGCAACCCACGATTCATCGCATTCTCCAGGGCCTTATTGAGGAGCATTTAGTTTCCCAGGATCAGACTAGCCGCCGTTATCGATTGGGTGCGTTGATCTTCGAGCTTGGGCTAGCCGTTCAGCCAGGAACCAGCTTGATTGACGGCTTTCGGCCGCATCTCCGACGCCTCGCGGAGGATAGCGGAGATACGGTCTATTTGGTGCGGCGCAGCGGCAGCGACGCGGTTTGTCTTGACCGGGCGGAAGGCACCTTCCCAATCCGCACGCTGACCCTTGAGGTCGGGGGGCGACGCCCCCTCGGGATCGGTGCCGGCGGCGTGGCATTGCTGGCGAACCTAGATGACGCGGAGATCGCTCGGACGCTTGATCGCAATGCGCGGGAAAAAGTCAGCGGTTACGACGTGAGTGCGGCACAGGCGGCCATCCATTCGACCCGCGCAGTCGGATATTCGCTCAGCCGAGGGGCCATCACGGAAGGCGTCGATGGACTGGGTATGGTCATCCCCAACCCAATCGGTCTCCCCTGGCTCGCCGTCAGCATCGCCTGCATTTCAAGCAGAATGCTTCCTCCGAGAATAGACCAGCTATCGCGTTTGCTTCGTGCCACCATCGGGCAACTACCGCCGGTTTAACACCATCTGCTGCGCAGCATCCCGCGGCTCAAAAACGGGCGAGCTGCTCAGAACTTACTGTCTCACCTAGGGCCGTTCGACTGGATCGCTGTCCGCCAAACGGCCCTTCCCGGACAGATCGCTTTCCGTCTCACCAACAGCGTTAGGGAGACCAGCCGCTTCGGAGAAGTTCTCAAATGCCGGGGAGCGGCAGCCATGGGCGCAATCCAGAACGGCTGCTCTTCGCCGTTGGCGGTGCTAAGGACATCCGCATCGATAAGTGAATCGACCGACTGTCTCGACGCTGCGGCGGAATGACTCAGGCGGATACGATTCCGTTGTGCAGCAGCGCGTGCTATCGCGAGGCATGATCGATCGGCGCGGGATTGAGCAGCGGTGGGAGGCAGACGGCTCGAAGCGGGACGAGCGGGGCCGACGGGTATTCGCGGCGAGCGAGACGCGAGCGGCTGGGCTGGGCGGGCTGGCGGCGGTATCGCAGATCACCGGCTCGCGCGTTCGACGATCGGTCGGGGCCTGAAAGAGCTCGATGCGCCGCCGCCGCATGGCCGTGTGCGTCGTGAAGGCGGCGGGCCGAAGCCGTTGACCGAGCGTGATCCGACGCTGCAAGCCGACCTTAAGCGCCTGGTTGAGCCGGCGACCTTGGGCGATCCGGTCCGGCCGCTATTGTGGGTATCGAAGAGCTACGACAAGCTGGCGTCTGCGTTGGCCGGCATGGGCCATGCGATCAGCGCCAACACCGTGCGCAAGCTGCTCATCGGGCTCGGCTTCTCGCGCCAGTTCAACCGCAAGGCAGACGAGGGCTCGAAGCACCCAGACCGCAACGCCCAGTTCGAGCACATCAGCGCGAAAGTCTTGGCGGCGCAGGCCTCAGGTCAGGCTGTGGTGTCGGTCGACACCAAGAAAAAGGAGCTGGTCGGCGCGTTCAAGAACGGCGGGAGCGACTATCGTCCGAAGGGCGATCCGCGCCGTGTGAAGGTGCATGACTTCGAGGACAAGGCGCTGGGCAAGGTGGTCCCCTACGGGGTCTACGACGTGGCTGCCGACGAGGGTTGGGTCAGTGTCGGGATTACCGCCGACACCGCCGAGTTCGCGGTCGCCGCCATTCGCGCGTGGCTTACGCGCATGGGGCGTGAGCGTTACCCGCAAATCCGCGAGCTGACGATCACGGCGGATTGCGGCGGCTCGAACGGCGCCCGCGTGCGGCTATGGAAGCGAGAACTGCAGAGGTTCGCCGACGAGACGGGACTGCTCCTTCACGTCCATCACTATCCGCCGGGAACGTCGAAGTGGAACAAAATCGAGCACCGGCTGTTCTGCCGAATCACCCAGAACTGGCGCGGCCGCCCGCTCACAGACCACCTCGCCGTGGTCGAACTGATCGGGGCCACCACGACCAAGACCGGCCTCAAGGTCGAATGCGCGCTCGACCCCAGGACATACGAGAAAGGCGTCAAGGTCTCCGACGCCGAGATGGCGAGCCTCGACATCACGGGCGACGACTTCCACCCCGAATGGAACTACACCATCAACCCGCGCCAATCGCCAAAATAGCAGCGGTTATCGATGCGGATGTCCTAAGTCGCCGAATTCGCCCTATCGGCTACATGTCCGTAGACGGGCCGTTTGGCGGTGACGGCGAAATTTGGTCCGGCAACTCGGTTGGCGATGAGTTTCCGGACAAATTGATTGTCGGATGAGTTGACGGACAAACAGAGGCGGGGTTGCTCAGGCGTCGTGCTCGCCGATTAGGAATACCTGGCCCCGGTCCGGAACGACCAAAGACGATCAGGGCACGAATGTCCGCCCCAGTCATGCCAACGGCCCAGACCGTTCATTCCTCGGCGCATTTGGGCCGACAGTAGACCGGCGGCTTTGCGGCGGACAATACGACAAACTGGACGTACAGTTTGCATAGGGTTCCTCGAGCCATGCCTCGAATCGCATTCTCGATGCCTGGGACGCGTGCATCGTTACGCATGCGTCCGACATGTGCGTGGCACTGGCCGCCATGGACGCCGTGGTGACGGGCGAAGGCACTCCCAACGGATCCCGCTCGTGCGCTTCATCGCCTGCCGGGGCAGATGCCGCACGTCGAGACGGTCTTGGACGCGGGCGACCTCATCACCGCCGTGACCCTGCCGCCGAACGGCATGGCCGGACGATCCCGTTATCGCAAGGTGCGGGATCGTGCCTCTTATGCCTTCGCGCTCGTCCCGCCGGCGGCCAGGATCGAGATGGACGGCGGCGGCGTCAAGGAGGTGCGGCTGGCCCTGGGCGCCTCGCACACAAGCCGTGGCGGGCACAGGCGGCCGAAGCGGCATCGCGGGGCAAACTCCTGACGGAAACGGTCGTCCGTGCGGCAGCGGAAATGGAGCTAGCCGCCGCGAAGGGCCTGCCGTGCAACACAATCAAGAACTCTCCATGCGATTGATCGTCGATACCGTCCTCAAACTGGGCAGCATCAGGAGATAACCCGATGACCATCGTCCAGGACGCCCTGCAAAGCGTGAAGGCGGCCATCGCGCTCGCCCCCGACGGCTTCATTCCCGGCGGCAAGCCCGATCCGTTGATCAATCACAAGCATGGCCTGATCGGCGCGCCGATCTCCCGCATCGACGGTCCGCTCAAGATCGCAGCGAAGCGACCCTTCGCCGCCGAGTTCCCGCTCGATGGGCTCGTCTATGCCGCCTTGCACCAGATGCTCCGGTTCCCTGGCCAAAGGACAAGAGCCCTTACATCGCCGTCGGCCGCCTGACGGTCGGGCCCCAGCCGACCTGGGACCAGAGACGCGCCACTTCGGGCGGCCAGGGCCTATCGTTCAATCCCTGGCACGGCATCGTCGCCCATTGTCCGTTGGGCTCGATCATGCGGGTGCGCCGTCAAGCCTATGCGATGTCGGCGAAGTTCCGCGCCGAGCACGAGGGCAACCGATCGTCGAGCCGCGGGGTGGATGTCCATTCGCAGGCTGAGAACTGTTGGCCGCCCACCCAGGAGAGAGTTCTTGAAGCCTGCGCCTTTCGTCGCCATTGCCGCCATGTGCATCTCCATCACCGCCTATGGGCAGGCGGCAAGCGGTCCAGCGACCGTGCCGACCAACTCTCCGGGTATAACCAGCCCGGACAAAACGGACGCGCACCTCAGTCCCGGGGGTTGTGATCGGCATTCAGCCTCCAGGAAGTTCGAAGGGCAATACGGGCCCGGTTTCTCTCGCGACGCCGACGCGCCCGCTGGTGTCGGGGCCGAATTCGGTCCCACCGCGCATCGCGTCCTCGCCATCGACGACCGGAGCCGGCATGGCCCCGAGCAGTGCTGGCCCGAACCAATAGGATTTCGCTCAGCGTACCAAATAGGACCGCGCAAGGCCGCTCACGCCGGGGCGCAGCTTTAGGAGCGCGCCGGCGAGCGGCTCGCGACGGCGCTGTTCCGGCATCAATTGATCCGAGGCGCTGGTGACGTAGAGGTCTTCGAGATCGGCGCCGCCGAAAGCGCACATGGTCGGCTGGCTGACCGGCAGCGCGATGTCGCAATCGACCGCGCCGGACGGCTTGTACCGTCGCAGCCGGCCACCGCCGTGGAGCGCGCACCAGTAGCCGCCCAGGTCGTCGATCGCGGCGCCGTCGGGCAGGCCGTCATCCTTCGGCACGCTGGCAAAGAGTCTGGGCGCTCCAAGGCGACCGGCCGCAGGATCGAACTCATAGGCAAAGATCGCCTGTCGCTGGCTGTGGGACAGGTAGAAAATCTCGTTGTCGGCACTCCAGGCCATGCCGTTGTGCAATTCGGCGGCGTCGGGCTCGGGCCTCAGCCCGCCCGCGAGCGTGAAGCTGTGCATCGAGGATTTTAGCGGCGGCGAGGCCTCCGTCAGCGGGTCGAACATCACGCCGATCCAAAAGCGGCCGTTTATGTCGCAGGCGCCCTCGTTGAAGCGGAACAGCTTCGGGTCGAAGGGTGGCGGCGCCAGGCGGTCCAGTTTGTCCGACGCGAAGTCGAGCCGGAACAAGCCGGTCCGTAGCGCCACGACCGCGCCCGGCGGATCGGCTGTGAGCGCAAAGGCGCCGATGTCGCTCGGCATCGGCCAACTGCGCTGTGCGCCGGTCGCCGGGTCGAGCCGATAGAGCGCCGGCCTCTTGATGTCGATCCAATAGAGCGCCGCCTCGGCCGCGACCCAGGTCGGCGCTTCGCCGATCGTGGCGCCGCCCGGTACCACCACTTCGATTTCCATATCGACCTCCCCGCGTTCAACCCGGAACCGGCCAATCGGTGCCGTGTTGGGGATCGAATTCCAGCCGCAGGAGCGTCGTCCCATGAGCATGAACGTCAGCGAATACATCTGGCACCGCGTTCAGGAATGGGGCGTCAAACGGGTCTACGGCTATCCGGGCGACGGGGTTGGCGGGCTCGACGTGGCGCTGGAAAAAACCAAGAAGACGCTGCAATACGTCCAGGTGCGTCATGAGGAGATGGCGGCATTCATGGCATCGGCCCATGCCAAGTTCACCGGTGAGGTCGGGCTGTGCTTCGCGACATCCGGTCCCGGTGCAATCCATCTGCTGACCGGCCTCTACGACGCCAAGATGGACCATGTGCCGGCCGTCGCCATCGTCGGCCAGACGGCGCGCACCGGCATCGGTGCGCATTATCAGCAGGAGGTCGACCTCCAATCGCTGTTCAAGGACGTCGCCGGCGATTTTGTCGCAACCGCGATGGTGCCGAGCCAGATCCGCCACCTGATCGATCGGGCGTTCCGCATCGCGCAGACCCGCCGGACGGTCACATGCGTGATCGTGCCGAACGACCTGCAGCTGCTGCCCTACGAAGAGCCGCCCATGGCCCACGGCACGACCCATACCGGCACCGGCTATGCCGGCCCGGCCGAACTGCCGAACGACGCGCTGTTGAGCCAGGCGGCCGCCGTGCTGAACGCCGGCAAGAAGGTAGCGATGCTGATCGGCGCCGGCGCGCTGGGGGCCACCGACGAGTTGATCGCCGTCGCCGAGCGGCTGCAGGCCGGCTGCGCCAAGGCATTGCTGGGCAAGGCCGCCCTGCCTGACGACCTGCCCTGGGTGACGGGTTCGTTGGGCCTGCTCGGGACCGAGCCCAGTTGGGACCTGATGCAGGGTTGCGACACGTTCCTGATGATCGGGTCGTGTTTCCCATACAGCGAATTCCTGCCCAAGCCCGGATCCGCGCGCGGCGTGCAGATCGATATCGACGGCACCAGGCTCAGCCTGCGCTATCCGATGGAGGTCAACATGGTCGGCGACAGCGCCGTGACTCTGCGGGCGCTGCTGCCGCTCTTGGAGCAGAAGCCGGCCGACCGGTGGCGCAAGGGCATCGAGACCGGCGTCGCCAAATGGTGGAAGACCTTGGAAAAGCGCGCGATGGAGCCGGCCGACCCGATCAACCCGCAGCGCGTGTTCTGGGAGCTGTCGAAGCGCCTGCCGGAAAACTGCATCATGACCGGCGACAGCGGCTCGGTCGCCAACTGGTATGCCCGCGACATCAAGATGCGCCGAGGCATGATGGGGTCGCTGTCGGGCAGCCTCGCCTCGCTCGGTGCGGCAACGCCCTACGCCATTGCGGCGAAAATGGCGTTTCCGGAGCGCGTGGTCATCGCCTTCATCGGCGACGGCGCCATGCAGATGAACGGGCTCAACGAGATGATCACCATCTCGAAATACTGGAAGGAATGGTCGAACCCGCGCCTGATCGTCATGGTGCTGAACAACCGCGACCTGAACCAGGTCACCTGGGAGGAACGGGTCCAGCTGGGCGACGGCAAGACCGAATCGACCCAGAGCATCCCGGATTTCCCCTATCACAAATACGCCGAGCTGCTGGGGTTGAAGGGCATCTTCGTCGACGACCCGGAGCGGCTGGGCGCCGCCTGGGACGAGGCGCTGGCAGCCGATCGGCCCGTGATCCTGGAATGCTACACCGATCCCAACGTCCCGCCCCTGCCGCCGCACATCACGCTGAAGGACGCCAAGAACTTCATGACCATGATGGGCACCGAGCCGGAGCTGGGCAGCGTGCTCAAGAACTCGGCCCGCCAGGTGCTGGCGTCGGTCCTGCCCGGCGGCAAGGACTGAGGCATTGGACGCGAAGATCGAGCACCTCTCCGCCCGGACCTACACCATTCCGACCGACCTGCCGGAAGCCGACGGGACCGCGGCCTGGACATCGACCACGCTGGTCGTCGTCCAGGTGCGGGCCGCGGGCAAGACCGGCCTCGGCTACAGCTATACCCACGCTTCGGCCGCTGTCCTGATCGCCACGACACTGGCCCAGGCCGTCCTCGGCCGCGACGCGATGGACCCGCAGGCGGCCTGGTCTGCGATGCAGGCGGCGGTACGCAACCTCGGCCGCGACGGTCTGGCGGCGACGGCGATCTCCGCCGTCGATACCGCGCTCTGGGACCTGAAGGCCGTGCTGGTGGATCAGCCGCTGGCGACGCTGCTCGGCCGCTATCGCGAAGCCGTGCCGATCTATGGCAGCGGCGGCTTCACCAGCTACGACGATCGCGAACTTGCGCGGCAATTGGCCGGCTGGGTCGAGCGCGAGGGCTGCCACTGGGTCAAGATGAAGATCGGCACCCATCCGGAGCAGGATCCCGCGCGCGTCGCTGCGGCAAAATCCGCGATCGGGTCCGCCGGCCTGTTCGTCGATGCCAATGGCGCCTTTGGCCCGAAGCAGGCCCAGCATTTCGCCAGGCTGTTCATGGAGCAGGACGTGCTCTGGTTCGAGGAGCCGGTCTCGTCCGACGACCTCGCCGGCCTGCGGCTCGTGCGCGAACATTCGCCGGCGCCGATGGAGATCGCCGCTGGCGAATACGGCTATTCGCCGGATTATTTCCGGCGGATGCTCGAAGCCGGCGCGGTCGACGTGCTGCAGGCCGACGCCACCCGCTGCGGCGGCGTCACCGGCTTCCTGCAGGCGGCGACGCTCGCCGCCGCGTTCCACACCGACCTCTCGGCCCATTGCGCGCCGGCGCTGCACAGCCACCTCGGCTGCGCCACCCCGCGTTTCCGCCATGTCGAGTGGTTCCACGACCATGCCCGGATCGAGCGGATGCTGTTCGATGGCGCGCCGCTGCCGCGGGACGGCACGATTGCGCCCGACCGGTCGCGCCCCGGGCTCGGCCTGACGTTCAAGACCCAGGATGCCGAACGCTTCGCCGTCGCATCCGGAGGCCGGGCATGAGCCGGGGTACCGCCATCGCCACCGCCGGCATCTCTGTCCTGGGCGCGCTGGCGCTGGCGGTGACCCACGCTCCCGACGTCACCGAACCGGTCGCGCGGCCGGCACCGGTCGATCCCTCCGCTGCGGTTCGGGCCGCGCGGCGGATGAACCGCGCCGCGGGACTGATCGCGGGTTCCGTGCTGGCCGACAGCGCCATCGAGCATTATCGCGGCTCGTTCCAGAACAAGGCGATGGTGGCGCCGCTGGCCACCTCGTTCCTGTCGTTGCTGGTCAGCGCCCACGGCCACATGGACAAGCGGCCGTCGCCCCACCGCCTGCGTGACGCCATCTATGCTGCCGCCGCCGTGACCGGGCTGATCGGCACCGGCTTCCACCTGTTCAACGTCACCAAGAAGCCGGGCGGCCTCAGCTGGCAGAACCTGTTCTATTCGGCCCCGATCGGCGCGCCGGCGGCACTGATCCTGTCCGGCGCCATGGGCTTCCTGTCGGAGCGGGTGCGCGACACCACGCCCGGTACCGTGCCGACGATCCTGGGCATTCCGGCCGGACGCGCCGTCGCTGCCGCCACCAGCCTGGGCCTGCTCGGTACGGTCGGCGAGGCCGGGCTGCTGCATCTGCGCGGGTCCTTCCAGAACCCGTTCATGTACTTGCCGGTGACCGCGCCGCCGGTGGCGGCGGCGCTGATCGGCCATGCCGCCGCCGGTGCCACCCGGCAGCCACGCCGGATCACCCGCTGGTGGCTGCGCCTGACGGCGGTGCTGGGTTTCGCTGGTGCCGGGTTTCATGCCTATGGGGTGTCGCGCGCGATGGGCGGCTGGCGCAACTGGCGGCAGAACCTGGTCGACGGACCGCCGATCCCGGCCCCGCCCAGCTTCACCGGCCTGGCGCTGGCCGGTCTCGCGGCGCTGGGCCTGATGGAGGACCATCCCGATGACTGAGCGCTATCCGGGCTATGACGTCCTGTCCAAGCGCTGGTCGGACTCCTGGAACGAGCAGACCCGCCGGGTGATCGACCGGCGCCTGTCGGCCCCGCGCGAGGCCAGCTTCTTCACGGACGAGGAATGGCGGACGCTCACCGCCGTGTGCGAGCGCATCCTGCCGCAGCCGAAGGATCGCCCGCCGGTCCCGCTCGCGGCCTACGTCGATCAGAAGATGGCCGGCAATATGCAGGACGGTTACCGCTACGCCCAGATGCCGCCGCAGGGCGACGCCTGGCGGCGGGGTCTGGCCGCCCTTGACGGTGCAGCCCGGGAAACGCACGGCGCGCCCTTTCACGCCGTTCGACCGCACGAACAGGACGCACTGCTGACCTTGATGCAGCAAGGCAAGCTGACCGGCCCCGCGTGGGGCGGCATGCCGTGCGCCCTGTTCTTCGCCCATCGCGTGCTGCCCGACATCACCCACGCCTATTACGCCCATCCGACATCCTGGAACGAGATCGGCTTCGGTGGCCCGGCCAGCCCGCGCGGCTACGTCCGCATGGGGCTCGACCGGCGCGATCCCTGGGAAGCTGCCGAGGCCAAGCCGGGAGAAGAAGAGGCGGCGCGGCGAAAGAACGACCATGTCGGCTGATCCGTTCGCGGCCCCGCGCGCGGCGGGTGGACGAGCGCCCGACGTGTTCAAGCCGGGCGGCTGGGTGCCGATGCGGCAATATCCGGAGAGCGAACCCGTCGATTTTGTCGTGATCGGCACGGGTGCCGGCGGCGGTCCGCTGATCGCCGGCTTGGCCGAGCAGGGTTTCTCCGTCGTCGGCTTCGACGCCGGGCCGTATTTCCGGCCCCTCGAAGACTTCGCCTCGGACGAGCAGGAGCAGAACAAGCTCTACTGGACCGACGAGCGCATCGTCGACGGTGCCAACCCGCTGACCATGGGCGGCAAGAACAGCGGCAAGGCCGTAGGCGGCAGCACGGTACATTTCGCCATGGTGTCGCTGCGCTTCCGCCCGGAATGGTTCAAGTCGCTCAGCATGCTGGGCTATGGCGCCGACTGGCCGCTCGACTGGCGCGAGATGTGGGACTATTACGCCAAGGCCGAACGGGCGCTCAGCATCGCGGGGCCGATCCGCTATCCCTGGGGCCCGAAGCGGCCGCGCTATCCTTATCGGGCCCATGAGTTGAACGGTGCGGCAGAGCTGCTGGCGCGGGGTGCCGAAGCCATGGGCTATAAATGGACGCCGACGCCGCTCGCGACGGTCTCTGCCCCTCACGGCCAGTCGCCGCCCTGCGTCTATCGCGGCTTCTGCCGCTTCGGCTGCTCGACCAATGCCAAGCAGAGCCAGCTCGTGACCTTCATTCCGAAAGCGCTCGCCGCCGGCGCCGAGATCCGCGATCTGGCCATGGTCGGCCGGATCGAGATGGGACCGGACGGCCGCGCCACCGGGGTGCATTATTTCCGTCAGGGCAAATGGCGCTTTCAGGCGGCACGCAACGTCGTCGTCGCGGGATATGCGATCGAAACGCCGCGGTTGCTGCTCGCCTCCGCCACCGATCAATTCCCCGACGGCCTGGCCAACAGCTCAGGCCTGGTCGGTAAGAACCTGATGACCCAGTCGAACCAGGCGGTATTCGGCACGATGGACCGCGAGGTGCGGTGGTATAAGGGCCCGCCGTCGTTGGCGATCACCGAGCATTGGAACTACGACGACCGCAAGGATTTCGCCGGCGGCTATTGCTGGATGGCCCAGGGCCCGCTGCCGGTCGAATGGGTCACGATCCAGACCGGCGCCCGGGGGCTGTGGGGACAGGCCCTGGTCGATGAAATGGCCAAATATAACCATCAGGTGGGGTTAAAGATGGTGGGCGAGATGCTGCCGGACGAGCGCAACCGGGTGACGCTCGCCGACGAGACCGACCAGTACGGCTTGCGCATCGCGCGGGTGACCTACAGCTGGGGCGACAACGACAAGGCCCTGATCGGCCACGCCCTCGGCCAGATGCAGACCAGCCTCGAAGCCGTCGGCGCCAAGGAGATTTTCCGGCAAGAGGACGACACCAATCATTTGGCCGGCACCGCCCGCATGGGCTTCGATCCGGCGACCAGTGTCGTCGATGACGATTGCCGCAGCTGGGACATCCCGAACCTCTGGGTCTGCGACGGGTCGGTGTTTCCGACCACGGGCGGGGTCAATCCATCGTTGACCATCACCGCCATCGCCATGCGGACGGCTGATCGTATACGAGAGCTGGCAGGCCGCGGTGAGTTGTAAGCAGCGTTGAGACTGAGCACGCACGGCACGATGATGCCGCCGACGAGCACGAAGGGCGATGGCGAGCTTTAAGACCGGATCAGTTTTGCGCGGATCGCCTGCAATTCCTTCGATCGAGCCGGGCTTGCTCGAGGGTAACCCATTTTACAGGCTTGACGCTCAATGGACCGCGGGCGAGCGGAATGCCACCGCGCTCTGGCGGCAGTTGAAGAAGCAGGGCTTCCGTGGCTGCCTTCGCGTCGTCAGCGAATGGGCAACGCGCCGGCGGAATGCAGACAAAGCCGACGGCGCTCTCAGCCGGACGCCTGGTGCACGAACCATCGCCCGGCTCCTCACGTTCGAGCGAGATAGGCTGTCGAAATCCGAAACGGTCATGGTCGCCGCGATCGAGGCGGGCGTCCCGTCCCTCGTCGAAGCGCGTGGAATTATTGCCGCGTTCCAGGCCATGATCCGGCAGAGATCGCTCGGGCTTCTCGATGCCTGGATCGAAGGTGCCCGCTCCAGCATCGTCGCCTCCTTCCTCAACGGCGTCGTGAAAGATAAGGCGGCCGTCAGTGCCGCGATCACCTCATCCTGGTCGAACGGGCAGACCGAGGGGCAGATCACCAAGCTCAAGCTGGTCAAGCGCCAGATGTACGGCCGGGGCAAAATCGACCTTCTGGAGGCCCGCGTCGTCGGGCTCGTCGATGCCTGACTCCATCAAAAGTG
>NZ_DASZBY010000015.1:0-12953 GCF_035943795.1 Aliidongia sp.
ATTGCGCATGCCATCGGCGATGGCTTTACCAAGATCCTGCGCCGCTTGGGCGTATGCTGCCTTTGCCCAGTATGCCATGCCGCGGTCGTTCAGAATCGAGGTATTGTCCGGATCATTGGCGAGGGCCTTGTCCGCCATCTCGATCGTGCTGCTGTAATCTTCGTCGGCGTGAGCCCTATCGCGTAACGCGCCATAGGCTTTGGCGCGTAGCCGGTATATCGACGGGTCCGTCTGCCCTCCTTTTTCAATGGCCCGAGTGTAATCCTCGACTGCGCTTTTGTTGTCGCCTTTGAAGTGATAGGCCGTGCCTCGATTGATGAGGCTCGAGATGATACGGGGGTCTTTTTCCAGGACTCTGTCGAAATCCGAAATGGCGCCGTCGAAATCCGATTTGTGCAGACGGACTCTTCCGCGGCCATTCCGGTCATCAATGTTGTCGGGATCGATTTGTATCGCCCGATCGTAATTGGTCAGCGATTGATCAAAGTCGGCGGTCTCTTCGTAGATTGCGGCCAACTCGCCAACCAGACTGTGCGTATTCGGTGCCAGTCGTAAGGCTTCTTGAATATCGGATAGCGCGTGGTCGTATTGTTTCAACGTCCTGAATAACGCGCCTCGTACCGAAAGGATTCGGAGATCGTGTGGCTCGATTTTATCGGCATGGTTGAGGTCGTCCAGCGCCAGCCCGTATTGTTTCGACATGTAAAAGCTGTCGGCGCGGTCTTTCAGAAGAAAGATGTTGTCGGGTTGGGCGGTGAGAGCGAGATTATAGTCCTTGATGGCAGATTCATATCTGCCGAGAAAGTACAGGGAAACGCCGCGTCCCTGATGGGCGGAGAAATCGTTGGGATCGAGTCTCAGAACCGCATCGAAATCCGCGAGCGCGGCTTCATGTTTTCCTTGCTGCTGATGAACTGATCCGCGGCCGTCAAGTGCTTCGACAAATGCGGGATCAAGGCGCAGCGCCGCATCGAAATTCTGGACGGCCCGATCCGGGAGCCCTCTTTCAAGATAGATCTGCCCCAGAAGAGCGTACGCATCCGTGCTTTTGGCATCCAATGCGATGGCGTGTTCGGCGTCGCCCTGTGCGGCGACGCCTTGATCTTTCATATACAGCGCCAAGGCGCGAACCGCGTAAGCGTCTGCTTGATTGGCGTTCAGGGCAATCGCTCGGCTCGCATCGGCGATCGCGCTGTCAAAGTCGCCCTGCTGGTGATGGCGCAGTCCGCGCTGAGCCCAGGCCTCCGCGTTGTTCGGGTCAATCAGCAGAAGCTGATCGAGCGCCACCAGATCTCGGATATTCCCGTTCGCATCCACCGGATGGTTCGGTGTGACGGCGGGTTGCTGCGTTGCGCAGGCTGAGAGGGACAGCGCCATAACCCCGGCAAGGATGGCGTCGCGAAAGGGTGGAGGCATGGGCTGCTCAAGGTCCGGATGGGATCAGGATTCACGCCATGCGCGTTACCACGCCAGCTATTCCCTTACAAGCTGATCCGGGGAGATGGAGCCATCGGCCTGTCAAGACGCGGCCCTGCTATAACGGATTCTCGTCCATCTTTTCCGTTTTCAGCATCAGCGGGGGCGTGCCGCCATAGCCGTAGCAGTCGTGGAGAACCGCCAGGATGGCATGGGCGATGGCCGTCGCATCGTATTTCTCCAGCCCGTAGAAGCGACGGAAATTCACGACCTTTCCGGGTGGTTCGAAACCGGCGTCGACCAGTTTCTGTCGCCGGGTGGGGGTCAGAATCGGCGTGAGCAGGTCGCCCACAGCGTCGACCGAAGCCGCCTCACAATAGATCGCGTTTTCCTGGAGGGCGGGTTTACATTGCACGTAGGGGATGCCGGCGGCGAAGATCGCCCAGACGTGAACGCCTTGCCGTTTTTCTTTCAGCCGCTCGATCTGGAGCGTGATCGCAGCGCGATAGCGCTGGTCGAGATCGATCTCGCCTTCGGACGGCGCGCCGGGCGTCGTGGCCTGCGATTCCCCGTGGTTTGATGTGTCGATCTTGTCGACCATTTCACAGCCGGATGCGACGTCCTGAGCAAAACCCCAGTGGGGCGCGGCAATCGAACCGCCTCGGTCATGCCTGGCCATGATGCGACGATGACAAGGCCGCGCCGGCAGCCAATTTGCCAGCACCCGGATGTTGCCGGCATCGGCATCATAGATCCGGGTCAGTACGGCCAGAATGATGCTTGCCAGATTGTCGGGCGGTGTTGACCGGGGGAACAGCCGAACGAAATTGCCGATGGTCGAATCCGGCTCGAAGCCCCGCGCGATCAGCATTTCCTGGCGGTCTGCCGTCAGTACGTTGCGCAACCAGGGCTGAGCTTCGGGGCCGGCAGCCTCGCACCGCCAGTTCGACGTATCAGCCCGGTTGAGGCACTGTACGTACAGCGTGTTGTCGCTGACCGTCAGGATACCATCCCGATTTTCCCGGTTCGGCAACAGGACCGCAGCGGCGCCTCGGGTGATGGCGGCCAGGGCAGCATCTTGCGCCATTGCCCCATTCGAGGCGCCGGCGAGGAAGAACATACCGAGGAAAAATGCGCGAGAGCGACGGAGCATGAACCGTTCCCGTATCAAAATCGGTCCAAACCGTACTCTGTATGTTCTTTTCAGTCCAGGTCATTTTCACGCTGACGTTGTCTGTGCGTTACGCTTTTCCCGATTTAGAAGTTTTCGACTCCGGGGATATGCACGTGGATGCCGGTCTGGCGAACCGCATCGCGGACCGCGTCGGCGTTCCGTCCCTGGGCGGTGAAATTTTCGGAGGCATTGCCCGGATAGACGTCGGGCGCCGGCCGGTCGAGCTTGAAGCCGTCGGCGGCGACGGTGCCGAAACCCCAGGGCGCCGCTTCGCAGGTCAGCGTGTGCTTCTCCGGCTCGCCGCCGGCGATCGGCAGAAGATACGTCAGGTCGGTCCGGCGCACGGGGCTGATCACGGTCAGGTCGTACTTCACCACATCGGGTTTGACGGCCTCGTCCCGATAGCGATCCCCCAACTGATAGGCGCACAGCCAGACGTCGGTCGACAGCGTCTGGCTGACGGTGGAGCAGCCGGCGGAGGCCAGGCAGGCGATGATCGGCAGCAGGACGGAAGGACGCATGAACGAGGCTCCGGGGGCAGGCGAATGAGTTTGCCCCGAAGCTTTACCAGAACTCGCTGCGTCGAAACGCAAATTCCTTGAGTTTCACCGTTCGCGAAAACGATCGCCGTTGGCGACCAAGGCGGCGCCCAGCGCGGCCGCGGGGCCGTGCAGCCGCTGGCTGGCGCCGACCACGACGAATTCCGTCTCGCCCAATTCCGGCAGGCCGGCCGAGGCCGGCAGCTCGCTCAAACCATCGACGGCGAGATTCTTCGACTGGGCCATGATGCCGAGCCCGGCGAGTGCTGCCGCCCGCAAGCCGCTGAGCGACCCGCTGGTGCAGGCGATGCGCCAGGATCGGCCCGCACGCTCCAGCGCCCCGATCGCGGCACTGCGCGTGATGCTGGGCGGCGCGAACAGAATGAGCGGCAGGGGGCGGTCCGGATCGGGACGCCACGGATCGGCGCCCGCCCACACCAGACGCTCGCGCCAGACCAACTCGCCACGCGGATCGCCGGGCCGGCGTTTTGCGATCAGCAGGTCGAGTTCGCCGGCATCGAGCTTCTCGTAAAGCTGGCCGCTGAGGCCGACGGTCAACTCCAGATCGACCGAAGGATGGCGCCGTCGAAATTCGCGCAACACCTCCGGCAGGCGCGACAGCACGAAGTCCTCCGACGCACCGAACCGCAGCCGGCCGCGTAGTTCCGTGCCGGTGAAATAGCGCTGGGCGCGCTCGTTCGCCTCGAGGATGCCGCGGGCGAAATCGACCATCGCGTCGCCGTCGACCGTGAGGGCGACCGAATGGGTGTCGCGCTGGAACAGGCGGCGGCCGGTTTCCGCCTCCAACTTGCGGATATGCTGGCTGACGGTCGATTGCTGCAGGCCCAGCTGCCGTCCAGCCGCGGTGAAACCCTTCGCACGGGCCACGGCGAGGAAGCTGGTGAGGAGAATGGGGTCGTACATTGCCGCATCTCATTATCACATAACACGATGACAGTAAGTTTATCGGACGGACTTCACAATAAGCGACCGCGGGACGATCTTGGACCGATCCACTTCGGAGACCGTGCCATGTCCGCTCTTCTTGCCCGCCTGCGCCTCGACCCATTCACGCTCGCCCTCCTGACGGTCGTCGCAACGGCGTCGCTGCTGCCCGTCCGTGGGGCCGGCGCGCAGGTCCTGGGCATCGTCACGGACATCGCCATCGGCGTGATGTTCTTCCTCTATGGCGCGCGGCTGCCGCGTGAGGCGGTCGTCTCGGGCCTGACCCATTGGCGCCTGCACGTTCTGGTGCTGGTCAGCACTTTCGTGCTGTTCCCGGTGCTGGCCCTGGGGGCGAGCGTACTGGTGCCGCATTTCCTGTCGCGTGATCTCTATGTCGGCATCGTCTATCTGGCGGTGCTGCCGTCGACCGTCCAATCCTCCATCGCCTTCACCTCGATCGCGCGCGGCAATGTCGCGGCGGCGATCTGCAGCGCGTCGGCGTCGAACCTGATCGGCATGGTGCTGACGCCGGTGATGGTCGGATTGCTGCTGAGCGCGCATGGCGGCGGGCTGTCGCTGCACGCGATCGAATCGATCGCGGCGCAATTGTTCCTGCCGTTCGTGGCCGGCCAGCTGCTGCGTCCCTGGCTCGGCCGCTGGGCCGAGCGCAACAGGAAGCTGCTGAGCTATACCGATCGCGGCTCGATCCTGCTGGTCGTCTATGGCGCCTTCAGCGAGGCGGTGGTCGGCGGCATCTGGCACCAGCTGCCGGTGACCGACCTGCTGGTGATGGTGGCACTCGACGGGGTGCTGCTGGCGCTGGTGCTCACGGTGACGACCCTGGTCAGCCGTGCGCTCGGCTTCTCGAAGGAAGATGAGATCACCATCGTGTTCTGCGGCTCGAAGAAGAGCCTGGCGAGCGGCGTGCCGATGGCGAACGTGCTGTTCGCCGGCCAGGCGATCGGCGTCATCGTGCTGCCGCTGATGCTGTTCCATCAGATCCAGCTGATGGCCTGCGCAGCACTGGCCCGGCGCTATGCGGCGCGGGTCCAGACACCGGCAAACGAGTCAAAGCAGCCGGCGTTGGCCGCCTAATCCACGAAGAAGTCTGGAATCAGCGGTCGGCCCGGCTGGGTCGCGTACTGGTCGAGGTCGGTGACGCCGGCCTCGGCCAGCACCTCGTCGTCGATCAGGAACTTGCCGGTCTGCTCGCGCGACGGGCGGGTCAGGATGGCGTAGGCCGCGTCTGCCATGATCTCGGGCTTGCGCGTGCAGGAATGGTCGAGCCCGGGGATCATCTTCAGGGCCGCGGTCAGGATGACGGTACGCGGCCACAGCGCGTTGACCGCGATACCCTCGTCGCGGAACTCCTCGGCCATGCCCAGCACGCACAGGCTCATGCCGTATTTCGCGATCGAATAGGCGACGTGGTTCTTGAACCAGCGCGGCTCGAGGCTCAAGGGCGGCGATAGGGTCAGCACGTGCGGATTGGCGGACTTCTTCAGGAACGGCAGGCAGGCACGCGTCGTCATGAAGGTGCCGCGCGTGTTGATGCCCATCATCAGGTCGAAGCGCTTCGGATCGGTCTCGAGCGTGCCGGTCAGGTTGATGGCGCTGGCGTTGTTGATGCAGATGTCGATGCCGCCGAATGTCTCGGCCGTCTTGGCGACGGCGGCCGCAACCGCCGCCTCGTCGCGGATGTCGACCTGCAGCGGCAGCGCCTTGCCGCCCGCTGCCTCGATCTCGGCGGCGGAACTATAGATCGTACCGGGCAGCTTCGGGTTGGGATCGGCGGTCTTGGCCGCGATCGCGATGTTGGCGCCGTCGCGCGCGGCCTTGAGCGCGATGGCGAGGCCGATGCCGCGGCTGCCGCCGGTGATGAACAGGGTCTTGCCCTTGAGCGATGACATGATGCCGGTCTCCCCTTACTTGCCGACGAAGTTCGGCTTGCGCTTCTCGACGAAGGCGGTGACGCCTTCTTGGAAATCGGGACCGGAGGCGCAGAGCGCGAAGCTCTCGGCCTCGGCCTGGAGTTGGGTCTCCAGCGTGCTGTTCAGAGATTGCTGCAGCAAGCGCTTCGTGCCGGCATAGGCGAGGCCCGGGCCGGCGGCCAGGCGCTGGGCCAGCTTCGTGGTGGCGGCGGCGAGTTCTGCGGCCGGCACGATGCGGTTGACGAAGCCCAGGCGCTCGGCCGTGGCCGCATCGAACCGGTCGCCCAGCAATGCTATCTCCATCGCCTTCTTCATGCCGACGATGCGCGGCAGGCCGTAGGTCGACCCGCCGTCCGGACTGGTGCCGATCAGGATATAGGCGAGTGTGTAATAGCTGTCGTCGGACGCGACGGCCAGATCGCAGGCCATCAGCAGGCTCATGCCGAAGCCTGCGACCGCGCCGTGGACCTGGGCCACGACCGGCTTCGGCATGCGGCGCAGCGCGGTCACGACCGGATGGATCTTGTGCACGGTCTGCTCGAAGGTCGATCGTTTGTCTTCCTGCGGCATGCCCATCGACTGGGCGAACATCTTGACGTCGCCGCCGGCCATGAACGCCGGGCCATTGCTGTTGAGGATCACGACCTTGATCGCCGGATCATGCTCGACCTTGGGCAGGATCCGGTTCAGATCTTCGATCATGGCGCCGTTCAGCGAATTATAGGCTTCCGGTCGGTTGAACGTGACGGTCGCGATCGGGCCGTCGATGGTCAGCAATACGGCTTCGGACATAGTTTTCTCCCTTGGGATGTTTCACCCGCCGTCATTCCCGCGCAGGCGGGAATCCAGCGAGAGCCGCGTCTGCGGCGACATGGGTCCTGATGTTTCCGCGCTGCCGCGCGCAAGTGCTGGAGTCCCGCCTGCGCGGGAATGACGGATGAAGAAACCTCCTCAATGAATGGTCGGCCGTTCGACCGCCGCATGGGGTGCCGCGGTCAGGTCGCGTTCGGCGTCGAGCCAGGATCGGATGCCGTCGGGCAGGGGCGGCGAGGGGAAGGGATAGCCGATCGCCGCCAGCATCTCGGTCATGGGCAGCGCCCGGGATCCGTCGATGACGATCGCCTTCGAATAGGCGATGGCGCAGGCCTGGCCGTCGACCACGAACTGCTGCTCGATGAACACCCATTTCTCGTCCCAGCCGAGGATGCGGGTGACGATGTCGTAGCGCTGGAACGGCGTCAGGGGCCGGCGATAGCGGATGGTGACGCTGCCCAGCACCGCGCTCCAGCGGCGTTTCAGCATGATCCGGCCGAAGCCCGAGCGCAGGATGAGGTCGAGCCGACCCAGATCCATGATCGTCAGATAGCGGCCGTTGTTCATGTGGATGTTGATGTCGAGATCGTTCGGCCAGACCCGGAACGATACGATCGACCGGCCGAGCGGATCGATCTTGGGCCCGACGAGCCCCAGGATCAGCACGCGCAACAGTCGGAAGACGAGATTCATGCGCCGGGCCTCAGATGCCGAGAGGCGGAAGGGCCCTCACCCCTCCTGCTGCCTGTGGGACAGGGAGGAGTGAGGGGGCCGCAAGTAGACCCTGTCAGAACGCCGCGTCTTCCATTTCCATGAGCGGCTTGGCGCCGGCCATGATCGCGGCCGCGTGGGCGTTGGTCTGCGGCAGGATGCGGGTGATGAAGAACCGCGCCGTCGCGACCTTGCCGCGATAGAACAGCCCGTCGTCGCCATCGACCTTGGGCAGCGAGACCTCGACCATGCGGGTCCAGAGATAGCCGATCGCGACCAGCGCGAAGAAGCGCAGATACTCGGTCGCGGCTGCTCCCGCTTCGTCCGGGTTCGACATGCCCTTCTGGGCGATCAGCCCGGTGACCTGCTGCAGGCGGGCGAAGGCCTTGGCGACCGGCAGGATGAATTCCTGCAGTTCGGGCTTCACCGACGCTTCCTTGATGTAGGCGTCGACCGGATGGAAGAACCGGCGCAGCAGGCGGCCCATGTGCATCGGCATCTTGCGGCCGACCAGGTCGAGCGCCTGAATGCCGTTGGTGCCTTCGTAGATCTGTGCGATACGGGCGTCGCGGACCAGCTGTTCCATACCCCATTCGCGGATGTAGCCGTGGCCTCCCAGCACCTGCATGCCGATGTTGCAGGTCTCCGAGCCCATGTCGCTCAGGAACGACTTGATGATCGGGGTGATCAGCGACACCAGATCGTCGGCTGCCTCGCGCTCCGCCGGGTCCGGATGGTGGCGGGACCTGTCGATCTCCTTGCCGATCCAGATCGCGAGCGCCCGGCCGCCTTCCACCTGGCTCTTCATGGTCAGCAGCATCCGGCGCACGTCCGGATGGACCAGGATCGGATCGGCCGGCTTGTCCGGATATTTGGTGCCGGTCAAAGCGCGGCCCTGTACGCGCTCCTGGGCGTAGAGCCGGGCCGATTGGTACGAGGTCTCCGCCACGCCCAGGCCCTGGATGCCGACGCCCAGGCGCGCGGTGTTCATCATGGTGAACATCGACTTGAGGCCCTTGTGGGCCTCGCCGCACAGCCAGCCCGTCGCCTCGTCGAAATTCATGACGCAGGTCGAAGACGCCTTGATGCCCATCTTGTGCTCGATCGAGCCGCAGGCGAGGCTGTTGCGCTTCGGCCCGCCGTCGCCCTCCAGGTATTTCGGCACGATGAACAGGCTGATGCCGCGCACGCCCGGGGGCGCGTCGGGCAGCTTGGCCAGCACCAGGTGGATGATGTTGTCGGTCAGGTCGTGTTCGCCGGCCGAGATGAAGATCTTGGTGCCGGTGATCTTGTAGCTGCCGTCCTCGGCCGGGACCGCCTTGGTGCGGATCAGGCCCAGGTCGGTGCCGCAATGGGGCTCGGTCAGGTTCATGGTGCCGGCCCATTCGCCCGACGCCATCTTGGGCAGGTACTTCTGCTTCAGCGCGTCCGAGCCATGGGCGGCGATCGCGTTGTAGGCGCCGCCGGTCAGGCCCGGATACATGCCGAACGCCATGTTCGCCGAGCAGATCATTTCCTCGACCAGAAAGCTCAGCACGTGGGGCAGGCCCTGGCCGCCGTATTCCGGATGGGCGGACAGCGCGGTCCAGCCGCCTGCGCGGAACGCATCGTAGGCCTCCTTGAAGCCCTTGGGCGTGCGCACGACGCCGTTCTCGAACGTACAGCCCTCTTCGTCGCCGGAGCGGTTGATCGGGAACAGCACGTCCTCGCAGATCTTCGCCGCCTCTTCGAGCACGGCATCGAAGATCTCCGGCGTCGCGTCTTCGAGGCCGGGCCAGGTGCTGACCTCCTCGACGCCGAACAGTTCATGCAGCACGAATTTATAGTCGCGCAGTGGGGCCTTGTAGGTCGCCATCTCGCTGCTCCTCAGTTCCGAAGCGGCTTGCCGGTGGTGAGCATGTGCTCGATCCGCGCCAGCGTGCCGGGGGTCTTGATCAGGGTCATGAACGCTTCGCGCTCGAGCTCGGTCAGGCGGTCCTCGTCGATCTCGTCGACCATGTCCGTGTCGCCGCCGGCGAGCACATGGGCGAGAGCGGCCGAGACTACGACATCGTGCTTGGTGGCCTTGCCCTGGCGTCGGAAGTCGGCGACCGCCAGGTTGAAGCCGGCCTCGGCCGTGGAGCCGGGCAGTCGGATCTTCTGCATCTCCGGCGCCTGGTAGCCTTCGGCGAGCGCCAGCACCTTGGCCTTGGCGTCGGCCAGCAGCCGGTCGGCATTCATGGTGATGCCATCGGTGGGCCTGAGGATGCCCAACTCCTTCGCCTGTTCGGCCGAGCGCGAGACCTTGGCGGTCGAGATCGTCTCGAACACCTGGACCAGGGGCGGCATCGGGCCGCCCGGCCGCTTCTTGTTGGCGGTGGCGCGCAGCACCAGTTCCTTGCAGCCGCCCCAGCCGGGAATGACGCCGACGCCGACCTCGACCAGGCCGATATAGAGTTCGGCATGGGCCTGGACCGCGTCGGAATGCAGGCAGATCTCGCAGCCGCCGCCCAGCGCCATGTTCTTCGGTGCCGCCACGACCGGGAAGGGCGCGAACTTCAGCGCCTTGTAGGTCGCCTGGCCGCTGGCGATGCTCTCTTCGATGGTCGGCCACATCGCGATGTTCGCGGCGAAGATGGCGAGGCCCAGGTTGGCGCCGACCGAGAAGTTCGAGCCCTCGTTATAGATCACCAGGCCCTTCATGCCCTTGCCGACGATGCCGATCGACTTCTGGACCATGCCCATGATCTCGGGATCGATCGAATTCATCTTGCTGGTGAATTCGAGGCAGGCGACGCCGTCGCCGATGTCCCAGAGGGCGGCCGACCCGTTCTTGGCGAGCGGCTTCGTCGCCCGCTTGATGTCTTCCAGCAGCAGCACGCCCGCCGGCCGCACGACCGGGCGGTACTCGCCGCCGACGGTCAGGAATTCCAGCTTGCCGTCCTGGACCCGATAGAAGCTCTTGCCCTTGGCCCTTTCCAGCAACGCCGGAACAGGCTGGTTGGCGGCCTTCAGCGCCGCGATGATATTGTCGACGCCGATCCGGTCGATCAGCTCGAACGGGCCGAATTTCCAATTGTAGCCAAGCTTCATGCCGGCATCGAGTTCGGCGACCGTCTCGCAGATCTCGGGCACCAGCGAGGCGGCATAGGCGAGCGTGGCGCCGATCGCCGCCCGGGCGAAGGCGCCGCCGCGGTCGGCATGGCCCAGCACTTCGGCCGGATGTTTCAAGCCGGCGCTTTCCAGCTCGACCTTGATCTGCGGGCGATACTCGCCGGTCTTGAAGTCGATCGCTTCCTTGCGCTTGCCGGCTTCGCGGTTGATCCGATAGAAGCCGCCCTTGCCCTTGCGGCCGGTATAGCCCTCTTCGATCAGGCGCTTGAACAGGGCGGGCGCGCGGTAGATCGCCTGGTACGGATCATCCTTCGGCAGCGTCGTCTGCAACGACTTCGACACATGCGGCATCAGGTCGAGGCCGACCAGATCGATCAGGCCGAAGATGCCGGTCTTGGGGATGCCGAACGGCTTGCCCATGACGGCGTCGGCTTCCTCGACGGTCAGGCCCAGGTCCATCGCGGCATTGACCGAGGCCTGGATCCAGAAGGTGCCGATGCGGTTGGCGATGAAGCCCGGCGTGTCCTTGCAATGGACGATGCCCTTGCCCAGCTTCTCGTCACCGAAGGCCTCGACGGTCTTGACCGCGTCGGCCCGCGTCTCGGGACCGGCGACCAGTTCCAAGAGCCGCATGTAGCGCGGCGGATTGAAGAAATGCGTCACCAGGAAATCCTTGGCGAAGCGCTCCGGCAGGCCCTGGGTCAGGATCTTCAGCGGGATGGTGGACGTGTTGGACGACACGATCGAGCCGTCCTTGCGCACGGCCTCGACCTTGGCATAGAGGTCGCGCTTGACCTGCGGGTCCTCCAGAACGGCCTCGATGATGAGGTCGCAGTCCTTCAGCAGGTCGAGGTTGTCCTCGAGGTTGCCGGTGGTGACCAGCTTGGCGTTGCGCGGATGCATGAAGGCGGCGGGATCCGCCTTCAGCAGTTTCTGGACCGCACCTTCGGCGATGGCGTTGCGGTTCGACGCCCCCTTCGGAACGATGTCGAGCAGCACCACGGGGATGCCGGCATTGGCGATATGGGCAGCGATGCCGCTGCCCATGACGCCTGCGCCGAGAACGGCGGCTTTCTGGATGGACATGGAGATCCCCTTCGCTCTATCCGGCCTTAGACGGCTTCGAGGATGGTGGCGATGCCCTGACCGCCGCCGATGCACTGGGTGGCGAGCGCATAGCGCTTGCCCTCGCGCTTCAGGAGCGAGGCCGCCTTGCCGGTGATGCGGGCGCCGGTGGCGCCCAGCGGATGGCCGAGGGCGATGGCGCCGCCGTCGAGATTGACCTTCGAGAGATCGATGTCCAGGTCGCGGATGCAGCCCAAGGACTGGGACGAGAACGCTTCGTTCAGCTCGATGATGTCGATGTCGGCGATCTTGAGGCCGGCGCGGGCCAGCGCCTTCTTGGTCGCTGCCACCGGGCCGATGCCCATGATCTCTGGATCGCAGCCGGCAACCGCGACCGACTTGATGCGAGCCAGGATCTCCAGCCCGTGGGTCTTGGCATATTCCTCGGTGCAGACCAGCGTGGCCGAGGCACCATCGGTCAGCGGCGAGGAGGTGCCGGCAGTGACCGTGCCCTTCTCGTCGAATGCGGGCTTCAGGCCGGCCAGCGACTCGGCGGTCGTCTCGGCCCTAATGCAGCCGTCCTTGCTGACGAGGCCGTTCGGACCCTTGATCGCGACGATCTCGGCTTCGAGCTTGCCCGCAGCCTGGGCGGCGGCGGCCTTCTTGTGGCTTTCGACCGCGAAGGCTTCCTGCTCGGCGCGGCTGATGCCATAGCGGCTCGCCACGTTCTCGGCGGTAACGCCCATCGACATGTAGGCGCCCGGATAGACCTTGGCCAATTCGGCGTTCGGCATCGGGTTGAAGCCCATCATCGGCACGCGCGTCATGCTCTCGACGCCGGCGCAGATGAACGCATCGCCCGCACCCAACTGGATGGCGCCCGCGGCCATGTGGATCGACTGCATCGACGAGCCGCAGAAGCGGTTGACGGTCGTGCCGGCGACCGAGAGCGGCAGCTTGGCCAGAAAGCCGATCAGACGGGCGACGTTGAAGCCCTGCTCACCTTCGGGAAAGGCACAGCCGACGATCAGGTCTTCCAGCGTCGAGGGATCGACCTTGGTGCGCTCGACGAGCGCGGCTACGACCTGGGCGGCCAGGTCGTCCGGGCGCACGCGGGTCAACTCGCCCTTCTTGGCGAAATGGAAGGGGGACCGGGCGTAGCCCGCGATCACGACGGATTTCATGATGTCGGCAGCTCCTCTGGATTTTCTGTCCGGCGCTTGTCGGTGCCGGATGTGCGTTGGTTGATGGTCGTGACGAGCAGGG
>NZ_DASZBY010000016.1:0-25091 GCF_035943795.1 Aliidongia sp.
CCGACGCTACGACGCGCTCGCGAAGATCACTCGAATAGGGACAAGCCATGACTGCTGGCCTCCGTCTCCAGCAGTCATGTTGAATCAGATTTTCGAGCCGGGGGGAATCCCGATTCAGCTAAGAACGAACGCGCTCTAGCCGGAAAGAAATAAACGACCGCTCGATCGTCTATTCTGATCAGGCAGCATGGGCATTGTCGCTCGACTACGCAATTACAGAAAGATAATTGCCGCTACGGAGAAAAGGCAGATAATTCCTACTGCGCTTCACGTAGAAAAGAGAAATTCACGCGCATATATCGTCCATGATCGCGATTGCACGATGCCAGGTCCGCGCAGGATCCGGTGATCTTCGTCACAGGGTCGATCGCAGAAACAATTGTTTTCTTGCGATTCAATTCGTGCGCATCCTAGATTGGCGCGAACATTTACACAAACTCTATTCTGGATTGCGATGAACATTCCTTCCGTGTCCGTAACCGCGAGAGAGTTGGGCACGATGCCCCCGCCGGCTTGGTTCCGCCCCATGCTGGATTATTGGGAATCCAGGCGCCCGGCCGGCCGGTTGCCAGCCCGCGCCGACCTCGATCCGGTCGATCTCAAGGATGTGCTGGGCTGGCTCAGCCTGATCGAGGTGCGGCCGGCGGCACCTCGGTTCTTCATCCGCCTGCTGGGCAGTTCCCACCCGCCCCGCCCCGACGGCCCGCGCCATGGCCGGGACATTTCCGCGATGCAGCCGGCAGCCTATCGCCAGGCGATCGAGGAGCAATACGAGACCGCCGTCGCCCGGCGCGCGCCGACCCTGCATGAAAACCTGCTGAGCTTCGGGGCCTATCGCCTGCGCTACCAGCGCCTGACCCTGCCGCTCGCCAAGGACCACGAGACCCCGGACATGCTGATGGTCGCATCCCTGATCGATCCGATTGAGCACGGCCGTTTCTTCTCGGCCCTGGCCAGCGTCAGCAAGACGTAGCGCCCGTCAGGAGCCGCAGGCGCCCGGTGTCCGGTCGACGGCGTAAAGCCGGAACTGCGCCATGGCGTAGAGTGTGGTCAGGCACGGCAGTGCCAGCACCGGCACGGGACGCCGGTCGATGACCGCGAGGGCGTCGTATTCGCCGAGGGCGGCCAGCGCGCCCGGGCGTTTTGCCGCCACGCCGGCGACCAGCCCAGCCCACAGATCGTCCGGTTCGGCCGTGGCGGCCAATCGCGCAAAGGGGAGCGTCAGCGCCAAGGGCTGCTGGCCCGCGTATGTAAATTCGGTAGGAACGAAGGCATCGGCCGTGATGATCGCGTAGGTCGGCAAATGCAGCAGCGGTGCTGCACCGGCGCCGACCGCGTCCGGACCGCTCGCGACCGCCAGCCGGACGCCGCGCGGCAATCGGTCGAACGCGGCGAGGATCGGGCGATAGATCCGGTCCGCCTGCAGCCAGGCGCGCTCGACCAGCGCCAGGCGCACGGCGAACAGCGCGAAGAGGCCGAGGCCAACGGCAAGGCCCGCCCGCCGCGACCAGCCGAGCGGACGGATGGCCGCGACCAGCAGCAGGGCCAGCATGATCGGCAGGCGGTGATCGACCCCGCTGCCGCCCAGCAGGCGCGCCGGCATCGCCAGGTAGGCCAGGGTCAGCACGGCCAGCGCGTGGCCCAACCGCCGGTCGATCGCCAGCCACCGGCGCCGGAACCCGAACCCCAGCAGCAGAACCAGAATGACGAAGCCCGCGACGTCGAACGGCCGGCTGTACTCGTCGAACACGCTGAACAGCAGGTCGACCTTGCGCAGCGGATTGGCCCAGGCGAGACCGCCGCCGTCACCCGGTCCGGGCCGCCACGCGGCGAGCCAGAGCAGGATGGGTGCCGCCAGCGCGACGATGATTAGCGCCAGGTCCCGCCCCAATGCGCGCCAGCGCCGGGCCGCGAGCGACGCGCGCAGCGCCGCCAGTTCGACCCCGACGATCATCAGCGCCAGCAGCCCGAAGGCGACGAGGTGGCAGAAATAGGCGACCAGCGCCGCCACGGCGACGGCCGCCACACGCCCTCGCGGGCAGTCGGCGAGGCCCAGCCACAGGGCGAGGCCGATCAGCGCAGCGCCGAGGCCGGCCAGGTAATTGACGAAGCCCCAGAGCAGGATGCGATTGTACAGCAGCAGGAAGCCCGCGAGCGGCCACAGCGACCAGGATCGCCAGGCCGCGCGATGGACCAGCACGACACCCGCCGCCATCAACGCCAGCGCCAGCCCCACGAAGGCGCGTCCGGCGACGTCCAGCGGCACGAGCCGCGCCAACACCGGCACAACGGCATCCATCGCCAGGTTCGGCAGCAGGCTCCAGCGGATCTCGTAGGCGCGGACGAGATCGACCGACCGGCCCGCATCGACCAGGATATGCATGCGCGCCAGATGGTTCGGATAGTCGAGCAGCGGCGGCACGCGCACGCTGAAGAGCGGCAGCAGGGCGAGCACGAGCAGCATCGCGAAGCCGGCCGCCACGCGCCGCCCGGTCCTGACCTGCCCCTCGCCCATGTGCCCGGCTATTTGCGCTTCCAGGTGACGACGGAGGAGACGGCGTAGTTCCACACGCTGCCGATCGCCGCACCGGCGATGCCGGCCAGCCACCAGGACGAACTGTGGCTGTCGAACAGATACTTGGCGACACCGACGTTGCCGGCATAGCCCACGCCGCAGACCAGCGCGAAGGTGACCAGGCCCTTGAGGAAATTCCAGCCCTTGAGCCGGCGGTCGCTGTAGGTCAGGAAATTGTTCAGGGCGAAATTGCCGATCATGGCGATGCCGGCCGCCAGGCCCTGCGAGAGGGCGAAGGACAGGTGCGCCACGTTGAGCGCCAGGCCGAGGATGGTCAGATGGGCGACGACGCCGATGCCGCCGACCATGCTGAACAGCACGAAGCGGACCGGCACGTAGGGACCCAGGATCTTGTCGGCGAGCAGGACCAGATATTCCCAGGCGACGAACGCGTCGAGCTTGCTCTCGCCCGCATGGCGCTGGCGGAACTGGTAGGGCAGTTCCTTGAGCCGGACCGGCTTGGACGAAGAAGCCAGCAGGTCGACCAGAATCTTGAAGCCCACCGCCGACATGCTGCGCACCGCGCGCTCGAACGCGTCGCGGCGGATCATGAAGAAACCGCTCATCGGGTCGGCGATCCGCACCTTGAGCACCAGGCGGCCGAGGGCGGTGGCGAGGCCGCTCATGCCGGCGCGCCGCCTGTCCCAATCGCCCACGCCGCCGCCCTCGACGTAGCGCGAACCCACGACCAGGTCGAGCGGCTCGGCCTTCAGGCAGTCGAGCATGGCCGGCAGCAGCGCCTCGTCATGCTGCAGGTCCGCATCCATGACCGCGACATAGGGCGAGAGGCTGGCCTGGATGCCCTCGATGCAGGCCGACGACAGGCCGCGCCGGCCGATCCGATGCAGGCAGCGCAGCCGCCCATCGCGCTCGGACAGCCGGCGGATCTCGTCGCGCGTGCCGTCGAGGGAATCATCGTCGACGAAGATCGCTTCCCACGCGATGCCGGCCAGCACCCGATCCAGCCGCTCGACGAGGGGCGCGACATTGTCGCGCTCGTTCATGGTCGGGATGACCAGCGTCAATTCCGGACCGGGCACGAGGGCGCGGCTCTGCACGCGATCCCCGGGGGCCACCGATGGTCCGACATTCACCGCCATTGCCGCTCCCTGATCCGTCATTTCGAATGCCGTTGCCGCTTGAGAATAGGCCGAAACCGCCGTCGGAACGAAGCGCAGAACGGAAGGTCCGGTGATCTGGCACGGGTTTGCCCCCGTTCCAAAAGGCGAAGGCCGCAGAACCCGTGGGATGCTGCGGCCTTCGTGCCTTCGGTCGGTGGTGGGCGTTGTAGGGCTCGAACCTACGACCCGCTGATTAAGAGACTGCCGTAAATCCCTGTATATCAACCACTTGACCATTGGCCTTCCGTCAGACTTTACGGCTTATATCCGGCGAAATCTGACGCTATCCGCGCGCTGCAATAGCCGGCTTGGCGCGAAAGATCAAGCGTGGCCGCCTTACGCCAGCTCGACCAGCGTGAAGAACTTCGCGGCCGTGCGCGCGGCGGCCGCTTCCGTTTCGCCCAGGCCATGCTCGACCGTGACGCCGGCCGCCTCGGCCTCGGCGATCGCCTGGCGTGCGGCGGCCTCGGCCGAGGCGACCGCGTTCAAACCGGCCACGACGGCCGCCTTCTTTCCTGCCGCGATTGCGGGATCGACTACCATTTTCAGTTCCTTTCCGAGGGAGGACGGGGCGCTGCGCGCGACCCCGCCGGTGATGCGCCGGCGCGCCCAAGCGACGAGCCGGCGAATGACGTTCATGGCGCGGGCCCGGACTTGGCCAGCAGCTCGGTGGCCCGCGCCGACCCCGAGCTCGAGCCGAAATAATAGGCGACCATCGCGACCCAGGCGGTCCCGAGGACGCCGACCATGGTGTTGAGCAGCTGCTGGCTCGACGCCGGCACCTCGCGCAGCGACAAGAGGGCGAGCAGGCTGAAGAAGCCGCAGGTCATGACCATCGCCAGAATTCCCGGAATCCAGTCTCGCACCGCCGCCTCGCGCTCGCGCGCGCTCGCCCGATCGCTGTTGTCGGCCTGCATCAGGGTGACGCCGGCGTCGATGAACTTGCCCTGCAGCGCGATCCCTGCGGTCTTCAACGCGATCAGCTGATCGGGCGTCGCCCCCAGCACCGCCGTCGCGGCCGCCGCCGCGTCGCCGGTCGGCGCCAGGCCCAGGGTCTGCTCGATCAGCTGCACGCCCTGGCCGGCGAGCGGGCCGCCGATCAGCGCCGCCACCTCCGGTGCCGCCGTCTTCAGCACGTCCAACGCCTGGCTAAGAAAATCCGCCATGTCCCGTCCCTC
Organism: Aliidongia sp.; assembly: GCF_035943795.1. NCBI lineage: Bacteria > Pseudomonadati > Pseudomonadota > Alphaproteobacteria > Rhodospirillales > Dongiaceae > Aliidongia > Aliidongia sp. The sequence goes on from NZ_DASZBY010000016.1 coordinate 4,875, forward strand.
CCCCTCTCACGCCGCCGCGCGGGCGAGCCAGCCCGCCAGGAATTTCGCGTCCGCCGGGTGCGCCGCGACGATCGCCCGGTAGTGCGCCGCCATCTGGGCCGCGAACGCGGCATGTAGCGCGCGCGGATCGCAGCCCAGCGCCGCCTGGCAGGTCTGGGCACCGATGGCGCCGTCGACCACCAGGTGATGGCCCAGCGCGTTCACCGCGCGCTGCAGCCCCGCCACGGCCGTGCCGGCACCGACGTTGACCGCCAGGTCGAACACCTTGCCGGCGATCGACGCCGGCAGCTGGCCGAAGCGGTAGCGCACCCACCAGTCGGTCCAATAGATCGCGATGGCATCCTCGCGCGTCAGGTTGCGGATGCCGTCGGCGCCGAGCGCCGGGTGATCGCGCAAGGTGATGCCCATGTTCGTGAGCCCGCCGGCATCGTCCGGATCGTCGACCAGGCCGCCCTCGTGCATCAGCACGATCGCGATCGCCGCGCGGAACGTGGCGTCGCCCTGGGGCGCGGCGCCGCTCACTTCACCCCCCACGGCCAGTCGCGCACGACCTCGATCGAGAAATACAGGAAGGCGGCCAGCGCGCCGGCGAGACCGCCGAGTGCCGCCATCGCCTTGAACAGGAACACCGCCGCCTTGCGCCCGGCCGACACATGGTCGGCAAAGCGCGACAGCACGAGGATCTGCTCGGGCGTGAGCGGCGGCGTGGGCGACGGCAGGGACATCGAAGGTTCGCTCATGGAACAGCCTTTCGCGGGCATGAGGGGGACGGGCTAGAACGGGTTGATGTAGAAGGAATTATTGCCGACACCCTCCAGGCGATAGAACACGCTGGCCTGGGGAGTGCCGGTCGTGCCGGCGCCGGGGAAGTTGATGCTGAAGATGACGGCATTGCCGCTGACCGCGGCCGTCACGGTCGAGACGCCCGGCGCCTCGAAGCCCGGATTGACGCCCAGATCGGTCCCGGCCTGGTCGTTGTGCAGGAAGACCTGCGGCAGGCCCGAGTTGTTGCAGGTGATGAACACGTCGACCGTCTGGCCGACGTGCGCGCCATAGCCGAAGTTGCTGGTCGCACTGCTGTCGTCGATCAGGTCCAGGTGCAATTTGAACGCGGTGATGCGCTTGGCCGCCGGCGTCAGCCCCAGCATCACGAGCTCGAACAGCGTGGTCGTGACACCCTTGGCGATGGCGCCCTTGACGCCGCCCCAGCCTGGAATGACCGACGCCATAAAGGCCCCGAGCTTGGCCCCGCCGCAGCTCTGCAGCATGTTCTGATTGTACGAGACGCCGACGGCGGCATTCGAGCCGGAGATATAGCCCGGTCCGGCGTGGGTCAGATTGAGCGTCGGCACGAAATTGTTGCCCCGTAGGGTCAGGCTGGAGGTATCGCCGCTCCCCGCCGGATGGGTGATCGTGCAGTTCATGTTCGTGAAGGCTTTGCAATCGATCAGCCCGAAATCGTAGCAATTGCTCGTCTTGATGATGTTGGCGGGCGCCAGCCCGGCCGCGAAGGTCGCGTCATGCAGCCGGAACCCCTCCGACAGGAGGTTGACGACATCGGCGGTCTGATTGACCTCGAAATACAGCGAATAGGCATGCAAGCCGGTCACGGCCATGCCGCCCGAACTGACATCCAGCACCAGGGCGCCCGTCGATTGATCGACGCCGCCGACCATGAACGACCGCTGGTCCTGGATATGGCCGCCGAACATTCGGATGTTCAGGCCGCCCTTGAACCAGCCGTTGTTCGAGTTCGAGCTGTACCAGCAGTTCACGAGCAGCAGCTCGTTCGACGAGGATCCGGTATCGCCGCCGTCGGTGGCCAATCCGATCGACGACCCGCTATGGACCGCACCGCTGAATTGACAGGAATACCATTCCGAATATTGGCAATAATAGCCGAAGTAGCTCGCGACCTGACCGTTGAAGAAGCCGGAATTCTCCCAATGGGGATTGCCGCCGTTGACATAGACGGCATAGGGGATGTCGCCGCCGGGCGTGCTGCTGCCGACAAGTGATCCGGTGACATAGACGTTGCGGAACAGGATGGCCGGCCCGGCGAACCCGACCAGGCTATTGTCGCACGTGATGACGGCGCGCTGCGTGGCCGAGGCCGGCACCAACAGGCAATCGTTGCCCTCGACGATGATGTTCTCGGTCGCCTGGCCGCTGATGTCCCAGCCGGCGCAGACGTAGGGTCCGGCGCGTCGCGGGAAGACCATCTTGCCGCCCACGCGCCGCGCCTCCACGTAGGCCTTCAGGATGGCGTTGGTATCGTCCGGATCGGTCGGCTCCAGATAATCCCCGACGCTGATCTCGATCTCCTGGATCTTGCTCAGCATGCTGCGCAGGATCGCGCCGACGCCGGTGCCGATGTAGGGCGCGGCCGTGCCGGCGCCGATGCCCTGGACCTGGCCGATCACGTCGGCCAGGGTGGCACCGTCGCTCGACACCTGGGCAGCGGCGACATTGGTGAGGCGCCGGCCGGTCAGGTCGATCACGGTCGGGTTCGCGACCGGGCTCAGCAAAGCCCGCCCCAGCTGCTCGGCCTGCTGCTGGGTGATCATGGTCAGCCGGTCGAGCCCGCTCTCGGTCGATTTGGCGGGGAACTTCGAATTGTCGGCATAGGAGATGTTCTGGGTCGAGGCCAGCACGCGCAGCACGGTCACTTGGTAGTTGGTCGGCAGTGCGTTGTTGAACAGCACGGTGCCGCCGCCCAGGTACTGACCGCTCGCCGGATCCTGCAGCGCCTGGATAATGTAATCGTACGACCCGCTGCTGCCCAGCACAGGCGCCGGCACCACCGGCGCCTGTGCCGCCGTGTTGAACAGCGTCACCACCAGGTCGGCGACGTTGAAGAACGGGAACGGAAAGGCAAAGCCGGTCGACGTGCCGTCGCCCTGATACTGAATTTTGTTGTTCGGGCTGCTGACGGTCATGGCCTAGCCTCCGATCTGGGGCATGGAAAGGGCGGCGCCGGCACCACCTGATGCCGGGCTCAATTGCTGGCGGCGCGCGCCCCATTGGGTCTGCACCGTGTTGGCCAGGTCGGGATCCTCGCGCAGCAGCTGCTGCTTGGCGGCACCGCGAAACTTGTCGGCGACGGCCAGCACGCGCTGGGCCTGCGCGGCCGTTGACAGCTTGTCCCATTGCGCCTGCATCTGGCGCACCTGGGCGGCCTGGGCGCCGGTCAGGCCGCCGGGCACCGTGCCGGTGACCAGCGCGTTCAACATGCCCTTGGCGCCGAGCCCGGTCGAAGGATCCTGGGTGCCGTTGCCGCCCAGCACCTGCAGCCGATCGAGCTGGGGCGGCGACAAGGTGACCTGGGCCGCGACGCCGCGCGCGCCCGGTGCCTCGTAGCTCTGCACCGGGCCCGGTTTGTACAGGTCGATCCGGCCCTGGTCGCCGTGCGGGAACGACGAACGATTGTCCCAGATCCATTTATCGATCGGCTCGGCATTGTCCGCCGGCTGCCCGTAACTGACCGGGCTGACGGCGCGCGCCAGGCCGGTCCCGCTCAAGGGCGGCATGAAACCATCCTTGGCCGGGATCGGATCGCCCCACAGCGAGCGCAGCGGCGGCAGGCCCTCGCGCATCATGGGCGTACGCGCCTCGATGCTCTGCAACAGGTCGTAGTGCGCGCGCAGCCATGGGTCGGTCGCCGTGCCGACCGCAGCGACCGCGCCCGGGACCAGCAGGCTGGAGGCAAAGCGGTCGACGTAATTACTGCCTTCCTTCTCCGGCTGCTGCAGCGCGTCGAAGAAGTTCGACAGGCCCGACAGGTACGTCTTGGACAGCATCGCGTTGCCCAGGCCGAACATCAGCGAGGACGCGATGTCGCCGCGCGACTGGTCATGGGCGAAGCGCATGATGTCGAAGCTGTCGGCGACGGCGCCCAGGGTCATGCCGACCGGATCGACCTGGTTGTAGGAATAGGGCGTGCCGCCGATCGTCACGCTGTAGGGCTGGTTGCCGGCGGCGCGCCAGGCCCGGTTCAGGCTGGGGTCCGACGGACCGCGCCCGGTCAGCAAGCCGCCCGCGGCCATCCCGGCCGCCGCCAGCACGGCGGCGCTGCCGAGCCCCATGCGCGCCACCGCCAGGTCGCGGCTGGCGCCGCCGGCGGCGAGCTCGGCCTTGATCTGGTCCGACGGAAAGGCGGCCGCCAGCGGCGAGTTGCGATAGACCGTCGCCGCCATGTTGGCCGGGATCTTGACGAACGGCAGGATCATTCGGCCGAACGGGATCTTCACGTCAGTGCCGGGCACAGGGATATTGATCTCGTTGGCCACGTCCTGCACCCGGGCCGCCAGGCCGGACAGCGGTTCCTGGAAGGTCGAGCGCAGGGTCGCGGTCACCGCCTGCTCGTGCATCTGCACCGGCGGCACGGCCATGGTCTGGTCGATATGGACGCCCAGCGCGTCGCCATCCAGGCCTTTGCCCGTGCCGTCGCGGAACGCCAGCGCGCGCAGCTCCGCGCGATAGTTGACGTATTTCGCGAAATCATCGGCGGCACCGATCCAGCGGGTCGGCAGCGCCATCTTGAGATATTCGACGGCGCCGCGCGTCGGCTGGTCGGTCGTGATGTCCGGCGGCGCCCCGTCGGCCAGCGCGGTGATCCGGTTCTTGCCCAGCGCGTCCATGCCGCCGTAATCGCCGAGCGACATGTGCTCGCCGGTCGCGATGCCGTGGCCGGCAACGCCGATCGCGTCCTGCATCGACGCGGCATAGCCATAGGCCAGCGCCGCGGTCTCGCCCTGGGCCACGGCGCCAGAGCCGAGCTTCTCGGCCGCGTAGCGCGTCGCGATGTTCCACAGGCCCATGCTCGCGTCCGACAGGCCTTTCTTGGCCAGGATATGCGGCACGTTCGATAGGATGACGTTGTAGAAGCCGTACAGCATCAGGTCGCGGCTCGACATCTGGCGCGACTGGGCAACGAACTGGCTGGCCTTCGCCGGATCGTCGAAATCGGCGATGCGCGAGGCGAGCGTGCTGATATCGGCCTGGCCGCCGTTCTGCTGGATCAGGTCCGAGATCGCCTTGGAGTAGTCGGCCCGGCTGCGCGACATCATGCCGTAGGCGTTGAGCGTGCGGCCGGCCTGGGCGCGGGCATTCTCGAAATATTCCTGCAGGCCCTGGTGGGTGCCATAGGCGCGCAGGAACAGCGCCTGGGCCTCCGGCGTCGCCGTCGCCGGGTCGGTCGCCGCCTTGGCGTACTGGATGAGCTGGCCGGCCGAGCTGTCGAGCATCATGCGCATGGCGTCGGTCTGGACATGGTCCAGCTGCTCGCCCTTGTAGCCGCCCAGGAAATCCTCGGGCGACAGGTTGAGCGAGGTAGCGAGCAGGCGCGTGCTGTCGTGGCCGATCGGCGCCTGCGCCGGCAGCAGCGACGAGACGTGCTCGAGCGTCGCCTGGATATCCTCGCCCGAGCCGATGCGCTCGAGGTTGACCTTGACCGGGTTGGCGCCGGCGTCGCCGGCCAGGTAGGCGGCGGCGTTCTTCTCGACGTCGGGCGAGATCGTGACCGGATCGGCCGCCGCGTCGCCCAGCTGCAGCACGTCGCGCTGCTTCGGCTGGAACGACTGGGTCGCGATCAGATGGGCGAACGGGTCGCCGTCATCGGCCGCCGGCGCGCCGGTCGCGGCATCGCCCTTGGTCGCCGCGACCGGCTCGATCAGGTTGACCCCGACCGGTCGCGGCTCCTCTTCGCCGTCGACCTTGATCATTTGGCTTTCGCCCGGCTTGCCACCCTCGACCACGGTCCCGCTCGCCGGCGTGCCATTGTCGTCGAACGTCACGCGATTGCCGACCGCCGTCGGCGCGGCCACCGCGTCGCCCTGCTCAGCCGGGCGAACGGCGTTCGCATCCGGCGCCACGGCATCCGGCGCCGCAACGTCGGGCGCGGCATCGCCGGCCGGCAACGCGTCGCCGGCGGCTGTCCCTCGCACCGCGCCCAGCACCTGATGGCCGAGCGCCGGCAGCGCGGTGCCGACGATCGCGCCGGGCAGCGCGTCGGCGACACCCTCGCCGACCGGCTTGCCGTCCTCGACGTTCTCGGTCGCCTTCTGGGCGCCGGCGACCGCCGGCTGTACCGCGAAGGCCTGCAGCATCAGGTTCTTGACCGCGCTCTGGAACGGCGCGAAACCGAACAGCGCCCAGCCCGCCGCCGAGAACACGCCATCGGTCCCGGCCTTGGTCAGCGCCTGGCTGAACGCGGCCTGCGGGTCGCCCGGATTGGCCTTGAGCGCCGCCGCGTAATAGGGACCGATGCTCTGGGCCGCAGACATCGCGCCGGCCGACAGCGCGCCGCCACCGAGCGCGCCGGCGGCGGCACCCGGCCCGGTTTCCGCCGTGACCGCACCGCCCGCGACGCCGCCGAGCACGCCGGCCGCCAGCACGGGCGCGCCATGGGCGACCTGATAGGCCGCCTTCTGCGCCGCCAGGTCCGGATGGATGATATCGCTCCAAGCCATCGGCTGCGCCGCCGGGCTGGCCGAGGCCTGGTAGTTGCTCTTGCCCTGGGCCAGCGCGTCGCCGGCCGAGGTCAGGTCCTTCAGCGCCTGGGATGCGCCGGCGCCGGCGGCGTCGCGCAGCCGCCCCAGGAAGGCGACCGCGCCATAGCCGCCCATCGCGTCCTCGGCCATGCCCCGGCCGACCTGGCCGAGGTTCGACAAGATGCGCTGGCTGATCGGGACGTTCGCCGTATCGGGCGCGGCCACGGGGGCCGGCGCTGCTGCAGCGCCATCGACGCCGGGAGCCGGCGCCGATGCCGGCGTGGCTCCCGAGCCGGATGCCGGCTGCGGGCCGGCCGCCAGCTCGCGGATCCATTGATCGTTCGGCCGACCGGCGACGGCGCGCGACGCGGTGAACTGCTGGCGCAGTTGATCGTCGCCCGGCGCCGGTAGCGGTTGCGCCGGCGGCTGGTCGAGCTCGGGGGTATCGCCGGTCATTGTCCGCCCTCGGTCGGTTTCGCCCCAGGCTTCGGCTTGGCCGTCACGGTGCGCGCGGCGTTCTGCTGGTCGTAGAAGCTCTTGTATTGGTTCAGCAGGTTGACCTGGCCGTCATAGGTCGGCTGGTCGATCTGGCCGGCCTGGAACGCCTGGTTGGTCTTGACCGCGATATTCGTCAGATCGTCGGTATTGCCGATCGCGCCGAAGCGCGGCGCCGGCAGCCAGCTGGGCGAGGTCGCGGTCGAGCCGGCATAGCGCGGCAGCATATCGGACAGCACGGCCTGGGGATCTTCCTTGGACACCAGCACGCGCTGGGTCCATTCGCCCTGGGCCTGGCCCCAGCGCTCGACGATCGGCGGGGTATCCTTGAACAGCCCCTGCTCGACCGCGCCGCCGCTCAACGCCGTCTTCAACTGGCCGTAATAGCCCCGCTCGGTCGCGTTGGTCTGCTGCTTGCCCTGCTCGACCACGGCGCGCATCAGCTCGGCGCCGGTCGTGCCCTTGACCGACCCGTTGCCGATCAGGCTGGTGACATTGTCCGAGGTCAGGTTGCCCTTGCCGAGCTGGTCGTAGGCATGCACGACGGCCATCGGATCGTCGGTGCCCGCCGCCTTGCGCGCCATTGCCGAATGCACCGCCTCGAGGCCGCCGGGCGAGATCTGTTGGGTTTCGGCCAGATGGGCGATCAGGTTCGGATCCACGTCCTTGCCGGAATAGACCGCCTCGAGCAGGTTGGTCTCGTTGCTGCTCTGCGCCTGGCGCTGGTCCTTCGCCGCCATCGCGTCGGCATGGGCCTGGCCGGCGATCTGCAGGCGCTCCAGCCGGTCGGCGCGCATGTCGGCCCGGTACTGCAGGGTCTGGCGCAGGTTGGGATCGAGGTAGGGGTACGAGGTCGGGTCCTGCAGCTTCTCGGCCGCGGCACCAGGATCCGAGTTCATGTCCTGGCGCGCCGAGACCTCGGCCATTTTCGACCGGAAGCCCATCAGCGCCTGGGCGCCCGCTTCCGGATGCAGCCAGCCGCCGGCGACGGTACCGGAGATATCGCCGTTCGCCTGGCCGATGATCGAGGCGCGCGCCTGGTCGTTCGGCGCGGTGACCGCCGCCTGGGCGTATTGGCTCAGCCGCAAATCCAGGTCGGCGACCCGCTTGGAGGATTCCAGTCCGAACGCTTCCTGGCCGGTCGCCACGCCATAGGCGGCGGCCTGATGGTCGAAGGTGCCCGAGAAGATCTGGGTCGCCAGCGGATCATTGATCCGCGCCAGGTTCGCGGCGCGGATCTGCTGGGCCTCGGCCGCGTAGCCCGTCATCGCCGTCTGACGATCGGCGACCTTGGACCAGCGGAACTGCGCGTCGGCCAGTTGGGTCGTGGCATCGGCCATGACGCCGGCGGTATCGGCCTGGCGCCGGGCGTCCTGGTAGCGCTGGTTGAATTCCTGGACCGTGTTCTCGAACTGGCCGGCGCCCTGCATCAGCGCTTCTTCGGGCGCCGCCGCCGCAGCCGGGTTGACCTGGCCGCCAGTCTGCTGGACCTGCGGCAGCTCGCTCCGGTCGAAGGTCGGAACGTTCGGCATCAGATCGACCCCACCGCGAAACCGTTATTGGTCTGCAGCGCGACACCATTGGCGCCGATCTGATTGGTCGCGCCGAAGCCGGCGGTCGAGGACGGTGACGTATACCCGGTCGCGAACTTCGTCCCGGCCGTCAGCAGCGTGCTGCCGGCATTGAGGTAGCCCGCGGTCTGCGCCTGGTTGCCCTGGAACGTCGCGATCGCGCCCTGGCTCAGGTCGCGGTTGGCGCCGACCTGGCCGTTGTACTTGATCGACAGCGCGTTCAGCCGCGCCTGGGTCGCACTGTCGGCCATGACGTCGAGCGGCGTGCCCGACATGTCGACGCCGCCGGCGCCGAAGGCCGAGGCTTCCTGGCCGAGCTTCTGCCGGTCGGAGCGATCCTGGGCCAGTTCCTGCGACGCGGCCACGCCCTGCTGCTGCTGGGCGTTCTGCTGGTCGACCTGGGCGTTGTAGCTCGCGGCGCTCTTCTGCGCATTTCCAGCCGAGATGGCGCTGGCGGCCGTGACGGCAGCGGTGGCTGCCATCGACGCATAGATCGCCCAAGCTGGGATTGCCGCGACCGCCATCAGGCTTGCTCCTCATCCGCCGCGATCCAGGCCATCAGCCAATGGTCGCCGCCGTCCGGCCCATAGGCGCGCATGCGCCCCTCGCTCTTGAAACCGAGCCGCTGCGCCCAGTGCAGGCCCTCGGCATGGCCGACCACCACGCTGCATTCGAGCCGGCGATAGCCCTCGGCCGCGAGCGCGCGCAGCTGCTGGCGACAGCGGTGCAGCGCCCGGGCATAGTGCCGGCGCTCCATCCACAGGCCCGGCAGGAACCAGCACAGCGCGCGGCCCTGCCAGAACGGCAGGATGCCGGCGGCACCGACGATGCGGCCGCCATCGAGCAGCGCCAGGCCGAGCCCGGGCTGGCACGCCATGGCGGCGGCCTCCGGGCTCGACATCATCGAGGCGGCGCCCTTCAGATGCTCGGCGACCGGCATCAGGGCGAGCAGCCCGGGGGTGAGCGGCACGAAGCGCATCATTCGTTGGGCATCTCGCCCACGTCGGCCTTGGCCGAAATCGCCAGCACGGTCAGGGGATAGGGGCCGCTGGTCGTGATCAGGATCTGGCATTCCTGGTCATAGCCGCCGGACATCTTCAGCCGCTGGATGCCGGAGAACAGGCTGGGCGGCTGCCCCATCGGCATGCCGGCCGAGCGGGTCTCGAGCGGTTCGACAGCGTCCTCGACCAGGCCGGTCTGGTCGTCGATGATGCGCCGCCCGAAATTGCAGCCCAGGCTTTCGTGCAGGCGCAGCCACATGGTGTCGATCGTGCGCGCCCTGCCCTGGGTCGTGGCCTGGGCGGCGCGGATCGGCTCCAGCGGCATGGTCAGCAGGATCGCCTCGGCCGGCAGGCCGATGGTGGCATAGGTCGCGGTCTCGATCGGCGTCACGACGCCGCCGGCGGGCACGGTCTGGGTGCCGAGGTCGGCGCCATCGCCGATGATCTGCACCACCTCGCCGGCGAGATAGCCCAGGCCGGCGAACGTCGCGTGCTGCGGGTCGACGCTCCAGCTGCCGGCCGGCGCCGGCGCCATCGAGCCGGGCGGGATGTACCAGTCGCCGACCAGGAAGTTGCCGTCGGTCACGCGGCGCACGACCGCCAGGCCGCCGTTGACCCGGATCAGGCTGTTGTCGGCCACGCCGCCCAGCACGCTGGCCGACGCGGTGAAATTGACGCCCGTGCCGCTGGCGGCGCTATAGGTCAGGGTCGCGGCCGGATAGGTCAGGGCCGAGGTCAGCGCGCAATCGACGAACCAGCTCTGGTCGAGCGGCAGCGCGTCGAAATACGGCTGCATGACCTCGATCGTGCGCGTCGGCACGCCATTGATCGTGCGCAGCACCTGCAGCCACAGCTGGTCGTAGGTGCCGTCGGGTGACGGGATCGTGTCCAGGCTTTCGACCAGCGGTGCAGCACCATAATATTGCCCGCCCAGCGCATGGGATGCCCAGGCGACGATGTTCTGGTCGCGCTGATAGGTGCACGAGATCAGCGCGCCGTCGCCCCGGTTCGCCCAGATCACGCTCAGCGGCGATTGCTGGTAGCACCAGGCGACGATGCCCTGCAGGCCGGCGGGGATCGAGCGGGTGATATGCTCGCTCAACACGACCAGGTCGGGGCCGCTATAGCCGTTGACCTGCCACGAGAAGGTCCATTCCCGCACCTTGCGGCCCGGCTCGTCCGGGAACAGCACCGACTTGCCGATGCGCAGCGCCGGCACGTTCGGCGCGGCGCCATAGGCGGTTTCCTGGTAGACCTGGACCGACGTCGGGGTCAGCGCCTGGGCCGTGGTCGCGGCCTGCATGATATGCTCGGACCCGGACGTGCCGATGCCCAGCTGCATCGCCTGGGCCGAGCCGGCGGCGGCCAGCCAGCGAACGTCGTTCACCTCGTCGTCGCTGATCACCCACGACAGCGCGTTGGTATCGACCACGGTCCCGTCCTGCTGGGTCGGGCTCATCGCCGTGAAATCGCTGATCACCGAGCCCACGATCGCGTTCGGCGTGCTGATCGAGCCGGCCATCAGCAGGCGCTGCTGCCAGAACCGGCCCCAGGCCGGATAGCCGTCGACCGAGGTCCAGCGGCCGAGGCGCCAGAAGGTCGTGGCGGTCGGGATCGACGGCACGTATTCCCAGGTGGCCGTGCAGTCGGCGATCTGCGCCGTGGTGCCGGACGGCCCGCCGCTCGCGGCCGACGTGCCGGCGATCACACATTCGTAGGTGTTCGCGCCGTTGGTGACGATCACGCCCGTGGCATAGAGCGTACTGGCGGCCCAGGGTGCGCCGTCGAGCGCGCTCCAGGCGCCGCCGATGACGCGCGGCTGCACCACGGCCGACACCACCGTGGCCGAGGTCACGACGGTGATCAGGCACCAGGCCCAGCAGCTGGTCAGCTTGATGCGGACCATGCGGCCGACGTCGGTCGCGAGGAAGCCCTGCCCGGTCGATTGCGGCGTCTTGTTGATGCCGACGATCGAGGACGCGGTGAGCGTGATGGTGCCCGACGTGCCCGACGGCGTCAGCGTCGTGACCGTGCCGTTCAGGTCGAGGTAAGGGCCGTCGCGGAACACCAGGACCTGGTACGACCAGGCGACATGGCTCGACCGGGTCAAACTCGCCTGGGGATGGTTGCGGTGGAAGATGTAGAGCGTGTCGGTGCTCTGAGTGAACTGGATCTCGGCCAGCTCGGCCTGGCTGTAGGGCAGCCCGGTGACCACGACCTGGGCCGACCCGTTCAGCACCGGGAAACCGTTCTTGAAGATGCGCACCTGGCACACGCCGGCGACGATGCTGAATTCCAGCATGTAGGCCTGCACGGTCGAGAACACGAAGCCCTTGAGCCGGGCCTTGGCCGCCTGGCTCGCCGCCAGGTCGGACAGCGCCGTGCCGGGCCGGCGCGTGGCGCCGCCCTGCGGCAGGGTCACCATGTTCCGCTGGATGGCGCTGCCATCGTAATATTTGGCCTCGTCGGTGCGGCCCTTCATGCGGGGCGACAGCTCGCCCGCGGTGAAGTCGGTCAGGTCGAGGTCGACGCGCATCAGCGGCGGCTTTCCAGCAGCACGTCGTCCTCGAGCTCGGGCGAGGAATTCTGCTGGGCATTGACGAGCTTGGCATTGTCGAGCTTGCCGGCGAGCTGCTTCAGCATGTCCTGCTGCTTGGACAGGCTCTGGCACAAGGGCACGGCCAGCTCGGCCGCCAGCGCGTAGCCGATGCAATCGACCAGGGTCGGCATCAGGCGCGTCTCGTCCTGCAGGTCGTAAATGTAGCGGATCGCCAGCGGTGCGGAATAGTCGCACAGGATCTGGCCGTCCTCGATCTCCCACTTCGGATGCTCGAAGCCGACGATCTCGACCAGGCGCAGGAAGTCGGCCGGCACGGGAAACGCGGCCTGGAAGCCGAAGACCGGCGCCTGCGCGGCCGCGGGCAGCTGGGCGCGCCGCTTGGCGCAGTTCCACGGATGGGATTCCAGGACCGCCCGGCGCACCTGGTCGTAGCGCGCGTTGCACAGGATCGCCCGCTTGGTGTTGTCCGCCAGCGACGTGATGGTGCCTTCACCGAGCGCAATGAGCGCGATGTTGCAGATCGATATTTTGCTGTCGCCGGCGGCCATGAATTATCTCCGAAATGTCGCCGGGATCGATGGGGTTGGTGGGGCGGCCATCGATCCCGGCGACCCCTCAATCGATGACGTAGTCGAACTCGATCACCAGGTTGCCCGACGCCGGCAATGCGGCGACGCCGGTGGTCAGTACGACGTCTTCCCAACCCAGCTGGTTGCCGGTCAGGCAGTCGTAGCCCGCGGTGATCGGCGCGCCCCGGGTCGCGACCAGGCCGACCGATGTCGGGGTCTGGACCGCGGTCAGGGTCGTGGCCGCGGCATAGATCGCGCTGTTGCCGGCGTGAATGTCGCCGAGCGCGATCGTCGCGGTCGCGAGCGACGTGTCGGTCAGGTAGTTGATGCCGAAGATCGCGGCGTTGATCGGCAGGCGGGCGACGGCGATCTGGCTGCCGGACGCCTGGGCTGCCAGCACGATGTTGGCCCGGAACGAACGCTTGCGGCCGCCGGCGTCCGACGGGGTGAGCAGCTGCTGGATGGCCCCGCCGGTGTTGCCGGTCAGGATCGCCATCTGGGTCGAAAAAGAGAGCGCCATGGCTCAGGTCCTTTCTATGAACGGGAGGTCAGCCGGGATCGCGTGCGCCTCAGGCGCACTTGATCTCGACCATTTTCGCTTCCTCGAGGCGGGTCGCACCGATCGACTGGGAGGCGAAGACGTAGATCGAGAAGCGCTTGTCGCCGCGCTCCGTGACCCGCGTCCACAGGGGGATGGTGGTGCCGAGGCCGATCGCCGATTTGCGCCAGGCCGGCACGCGGGCATAGCCGTTCGCATCGACCTGGTTGCGCTCGGTGTGGATGAAGGTGAAGCCCATGAAGCTGTCGACCTTGCCTTCGACGAGCGCCTTGACCGAGTTGTAGTCGGCCGACGTCACTTCCGTGGTCGACAGCAGATTGCCGATCTGCTGGTCGCTGCAGGCGATGAACCGTTCCTCGTTCTCGTCGCCTTCCGCCTTGCCGAGCGCCACTTTGGCCTCGATCAGCTTGGACACGGTCAGGCCGGCGTTGGCCGAGCCGTTGCCAAAGGCCCAGGAATTGACCGCGACGACATAGCCGCCGGGCTGGGCCGGGCTGCTTTCGTTGTCGCCGTTCGGCCAGGCCACGACCGTGTTACCGGAATGGCCGGTATAGGCGTTGCCCCACAGGCAACCGATGATCTCGTCATCCTTGGAGCGCGCCATGGCGAAGCCGGCGTTCATGGCATAGGACGAGGCCGGATCGATCAGCAGCCGGGCCTTGTCTTCCTTGTCGATCAGGTCGCCCCAATCATAGTCGTAGGCGGTGATGCGCCGGCGCAGATGCTGGCTGTTCATCAGCGGGCTGTCGGCGTGGCGCGTGGTGACCTTGCGCGCGGCGGTCGGCGCAAGCTGTTCCATGTAGGCCGTCTCGCCGGCGATATCGTCGGTCATGACGGCGCCGGCGAGGCGGCTTTCCTGCTGCTGGGCGAGGAAACGGACGTTTCCGGTGAATTGCTGCACGAAGGCAGTGGTGATGCTGAACGACATGGGTCTGGCCCTTTGATCGGACGCCGGTTTCCAGCCGACGCCAGGTGGCAACGCGCCCGGCGGGAGCGCCGGACATGGTCTGGGCGGCTGAGTTCCCCGATCCCGCATCGACCGAAATCGATGCCCCACCGGACCCGTGCCTGACGTTTAACGGCCGTCTTGGCGCCGCGGCGTTCGACCGGACCCGCCGGGCATGACTGCCCGGAGCTCCCCGGTATCGCGCCGGTCTCGTCGTCAGGCCTCTGGGTGGGCCTGCTGGTACAGCGCCTGCATCTTCGCGACGGCGTCGGCATGGCCGATCGCCCTCTTGTCGGTGTAGATGCGGGCGAATTCCTTATCGGCCTGCAGGGCGTTGATCTGCTGCTGCGCCTCGGCCGGCGAGTTGAGCCCGCCGCCTCCGGTCGCGCGCCCGACCACGCCGTCCTCGACCAGGCCCTTGCCGAGCTTGGCGAAGATCTTGATCACTTCCGGATGGTTGCCGAGGCCGCTCTCGACCAGTTCGGCCGCCAGCTTCTCGTTGCCGAAATGGGTCAATGCCTGCTTGGCCAGGCCCAGCTTCTCGTCGTACGCGGCGCCGAACTCGGTCTTCAGCGCCGCCTCGCCGGCCGCATTCTTGGCGTTGTGCGCCTCGGTCTGGGCGGCCACGCTGGCGGCCTGCATGTCGTTCCAGGCCGGCAGGATCTTGTCGAGCTGGCGCTGGGTCAGACCAGCCTCGTGCAAGGTCGGCAGGATCTTGGCCTGGAACGCCTTGTCGGCGTCGCTGTAGTCGCCGGCCGCCGGCTTGGCGAGCGCGTATTTGTCCGCGGTCTCGGGCCGGCCGAGCCTGGTGTAGAGCGCGTTCAGCCCGTCGGCATCGTCGGCGCCGGGCAGCGCCACGACGCTGTTCGGGTCGGCCGCGACCTTGCCCAGCATGCGCTGGGCATGCAGGTAGCCGTTGGCCAAGGTGTCGAGATCCTTGATGTCCTTGAACGCCGCCTCGCCGCGGATCTTCTCCGGCAGGGTCTCGGCGAAAGCGATCGGCGTGCGAACGGCGTTCGGATCCGCCGCCGGCGGCGGGGGCGGCGATACGGCGGCCGTGGCGCCGGGTGCCGTTACGACCGGCGTGCCGCCGGCGGCGGCCTCGTCCGGTGCCATCATCGCGCCACCGAAACGCAGCGCGGTCGAACCCATCAGCGAACGGATGTTCATGATACTTCCTCGTCAAAGACGCTCAGGTCGTGGCCGGTCTTTTCCTCGGCCAGCTTGAGCAATTCCATTTCGGTCCAGCGCAGCTCGCCGACGATCTCGAGCCCCAGCGCGCGGCGGCCTTCGTTGAACGCGGTGTCGTGCGCGTCGCCCGGGCTGTGGCTGGTCGACAGCACCTTGGCGCGGGCCAGGATGTCGGCCAGTACGCGCTGGCCCTGGGGCGAGCCGAAGGTCTCGTGGTAGGCCCGGTTGAGGCCGACGCGCTTGCGCCAGGCGCCGAGCTTTTTCGGGACATGGCTAAACATGGGCGACCGCCTCGGACGGAGCCTGGAACGCCAGATGGCCGAGGAACGCGCGATACTCCGGCGTCGTCACCAGCACGCGCTCGACCTGGGCCCGCTCGAACTCGCACTTGAAGCCGATCGGCCTGGCGCGCCGGGCCGCCTGCTCGAACCGGACCTTGATGTCCGGCGTCAGGAGATCCTCGAGCTTGAACTCGGGCCAATGCAGGTCGCAGTAATGCAAGGTGGTCATCATGCGCAGCGGGCGATGATGCGGGTCGAACCAGGTGACCGACGGCACCAGGATGCGCGGCGCGAAGCGCACGACATGCCGGCAGCCGACATGGTCGCAGCTCATCACCAGGTGCGGGAAGCGCGGGGCGTCGGTCACAGCGCGGCCTCCTTCAGGGCGTCGCTCATGGCGCGACCTTCTTCATGTCGTCGCTCATGCCGCGGCCTGCTGCGGGGCGGCGCCGGCACCGCCGGTCTGGGCGATGGCACCGGCGCTGGCCAGGCTCTGCACCGCGCCGGCGCCATTCTTGGCGGCGCCGGCCAGGTTGGCGATCGCGGCGTGCTGCTGCAGCGCCTGCTCGGCGTCCTGTTGGGCCTGGCGTTCCTGGGCCAGGTCGTCGGCCGAGCGCAGCGCCGCGACCGGGGCGTTCAGGTCGCGGCCGGTGATGCGCATGATCGCTTCGCTGTCGATCACGACCTGCGCCTTCGGGTTCATCTGCAGGATCGCGGCCTGGGTCTGCATCAGGCGGCCGATGACGTCGAGCTGGCTCGATTTCTGGGCGATCGCGATCGGGCTGACATAGTCGGTCTTGAGCGCGGCACCGGACAATTGCGGCGGCGGCGGCGGGAACGGCGAACCGAGCTCGGGCCGGAACCCGACGCGCTTGCTCTGGCGCCACAGGATCGCGAAGGTCCGGTTGATCAGCGGCTCGAGGAATTCCGACTGCAGGCGGGCCAGCATGGGCGACAGCAGGCGCATCTTCTCGTCGCGCTGCTGCAGCACATAGGTCGCGGTCACGCCCTTGCCGGCCGAGGCCGGGTCGGACGGGTCGGACGGCATCATCATGAACTCGACGTAGAACTGCCGGATGATCTGCTGGCGCAGCGACTGGATCATGTCGAGGCCGAGGCGCGTATCGCCCTTGGTCTCGATCGGCTCGATCCGGCCCTGGCTGTTGGCGCGGTAGTAGTTGAGCCCGCCGGGCACGGTCTTGATCGGCAGCATGAAGCCGTCGTCGGGCAGCTGCAGCGGCGGGTCGATCACCTTCTGCGCCGCCTTGATGACCAGCTTGGCCATCTCGTTCAGCATCTGGATGTCGGGCAGCGCGGTCATGCCGGGGCCGCGGCCATAGGTCTCGCCCGTCACCTTGGAGAAGCGCGGCACCAGGAACGGGAATTCCGGATAGCCGCCGACCGCGATCTCGAACTGGTCCTGGACCGAGACATAGACGCTTTCGAACGCCATATGCCTGGCCTCGCCGCCACGCCCGGCGTCGCGATCGCGGCGCGGGCGCACCCGGTGCATGAACCAGAACTTGCGGCCCCACTCGCCGTCGGCGCAGGCCTTGGCCACGGCCGGACCGGAGGAAACGCCTTGGCTGTCCCACTGGTCGTAGGCCTGCTTGGCGGTCCATTCCCATTTGCGGATCAGGGTGTCGACCCGGTCCTCGTCATTCTCGGCGATGACGCATTCTTTGAGGTGCCGGCACGAGAACAGCACGCCGGACTTGGCGCTTTCCAGCACGCCCATGACGCCGGTGCCGACCGAGCCCAGGTCGCGATAGAGCTCCTGGCTCTGGCTCGCGAAATTATGCCTCGGCCCGTTGAACTTCGCGTACATCACGGTCGAGGCCTGCTCGAGCCACAGGCGCACCGCGTCGATGTCGTTCAGCGGATCGAACTCGGCCTTCAGCCCGAACCACATCAGGTACGGGCTGGTCAGCAGCGAATGCAGGCCGGCGGCGAACTGCTCGAGCGCCCAGACCGGCGTGGCGTCGTAGATCCACTGCATGCGCTTGGCGCCGGGCGTGCGCTGCACGATGTAATCGTTGCGATCGGGCAGCAGGAATTGCGCCACGCGCTGCCAATGGCTCTTGAACGTGGTGCGCTCGCTGTCGAGCCGTTCCCACTCGCGGATGGTGTCGCTGGCCAGATCGCCCATCTAGCCCCCCAACAGGGTTTTCTTGGCGACCCGGGCCTGGGACGTGTCGCCCTGGCCGGAGGTCAGGATGGTCGAGGCGCGGCCGGCCGCCTGGGCGGCGGCGGTCGCCTGTTCCTGCGCGGCGGCGGTCGCGGCCGGATCCGACGCGATCGGCGCCGGCGGGATGGGCGCCACGGTCGCGACCTTGGGCGAGGAGAACAGCGCGGTCATCTAGCCCCCCAGCAACGTCTTGAGATTGCCCTGGGCGACCTTCTGATCCGGCCCCCACAGGTTCCGGCTGATCGGGTCGATCGACGCGCTTTCCTTGGCCACCAGGTCGGTCGGCGCGCTGGCGATATCCTTGATCGGGCCGCCGGGCAGCGCGCGCGTGATGCGGCTCTGCACCATCGACGCCGGGTTGATGAGGTCGGGCAGGAAGTGGGTCATGGGCAAAAACCTTCCCGAACCTCGTCGCTGTATTTGTCGATGCGCGGGATCGAGGTCGGCACCGGCGGCAACGGCCCGGCGATGGCGACGATCTGGGCATTGGTCAGCGGCACGGAGCCGCCGGCGACATAGGCATCGGCGACCGCGTCCAGGCTCTCGCGCTGCAGGACGATGCCGGGTGCGGCGATGTCGATCGCGGCGACCAGGTCGTAATACGGATCCCGGCCGCTCATGCCGCCGCCTTGCCGGTGCGGCGCAGCGGCCGCCGGCGGCCCGGTCCACGAGGGCGCCGGCACGGGTAATAGATCGGACCGGTCGCGCCGCCGGTCGGCGTCGGCAGCGCCGCGCGCATCAGCTGGGACAGGGTCGTGCCGAGGTTGACCGAGCGCTGGCCGCCCGGATGCAGCCCATCGGCCGACAGGGCATTCGAGGCGCCGGCCGGGTAGTTGTTGAGCCCGACGCTGGCGTCCTGGCCGGGATCGATCAGATAGGCGTTGCTGTCGGTCGCGACATAGGCCTGGTATTCCGACAGCAGGTAGGCGCCATAGCCCTGCGCCGAGAACCAGGCCGAATGGTAGGCAAACGGCATGACCAGGAAGATCGTCGCGCCCGGCGCGGCCGCGCGGATCGCGGTGATCACCGCCTTGACCGCGCCGGACGTCTTCGACGCGCTGTTGGCCGCGTCGTTCGTGCCCATGTTGACGACGATGTACTTCGGCAGGGCCGAGCCGGAATTGGTGATGAAGTGGCCGCCGCTGAGCTTGGTCTGGCCGCTGAAACGCAGGCTCCAGGCCGAGCCGAAGAACGGCACGTCGGGCACGCCGAGCTGACCGCTGTAAGCCTGGCCCGAGAATGCGTAGTTGGAATATTCGCAATTCTGGTTGGCGGCGACCGCGTTGGTCCAGGTCGCCTCGGCGTCGGCCGTGACCGTCGGGTTCGGCCAGGTCGTCTTGGCACCCTCGCCGATGCTGTCGCCGAAGACGTAGATCGCGCAGGGCTTGACCGCGAGATAGGTCGTGCTGAGTGCGACCGTACTGGCGCCGCTGGCCAGGATGAAGTTCGAGAGTTTGATGCCGCTCGGCGGCAGCGCCGAGCCGTTGGGCGTCCAGCGGTTGAACGCCTGGGTCTCGTTCAGCAGGCGCAGCATCAAGGTGTGGGTCGTGGCGCCGGTCAGCTGCGCGGTCAGCGTCAGGCTGTAGGTATTGACGCCCGGGTCGGTCAGCTTGAGGTCGGTGATGCCGGCGCCGTCGACCGTGAAGCGCACCGTCGGCCATTCGGCCGCGGTGACGCTCGAGGTCCGGATGTTCGTGACGTCGAAATTGACCACCAGCGACGCGCCGGTGAACGCCATCTTGACGTATTGCCCGGCGTTGTTGGCATAGGCGCCGGAGGCCTGCACCCACCAGCCGTCGGACCAAAAGATGTTGGCATCGGTCGGGAACACCGGATCGGTGACCGTCTCGGTCTGGCCACCGTTGCCGGACATGCCGACGTTGCCGCCGGAATAGCTCCAGGCCAGCACGTCGGAGCCGGCGACCGCTGGGGTATAGGTAAAGGCCGCCGTGCCCTGGCCGGACGTGATCGTGATCGGGTTCGGCGTGAAGCTGCTGCCGGCCGTGCTGGTGAGCGTGACCGACAGGGGCGAGGTCAGGGTCAGGCCCGTGGTCGCGATCGAGCCGGCCTGCCCGGTCAGGGTCGTGGCGCTGGTCGCAAGCGTGACCGTATAGGCGGTCGCCGCCGGCGCGGCATTGACGGTCTGGTCCGTGTAATACTGGACCTGGGTCATCGTCTGGGCCGAGCCCGAACCGGTCGCATCGATCGCGACGCCCGAGAAGGCCGGGTTCTGCAGCACCGCCGCCGTATTGGTCACCGTCGCGCCGTTGAGTGGCGTGGTGCCGGCCGTGATATCGCGCACGTACATCGTGAGCGTCGTGGTCGTGCCGTTGGTCTGGTCGGCCTCGACGTCGATTTGCGTGCT
>NZ_DASZBY010000017.1:0-64826 GCF_035943795.1 Aliidongia sp.
GTCCTAAAGCCCGGTGGAAGCGCGCTAATTCACCTGCCGATGCATATCTTCCCCGATGTAAACCACCGGTTTTGCGCAATTGCTCGATCCGCCTATCAGGCCTTCACATGGATGTCGACTATCAAGGCGGCCATACGACGCTCTCTGCAGCACCTGGGCGGTAAGCCCTACATGCACGGCATATCCTACGAAATGCAAAAACTCGTCTCCGATCTCAGAGATGTCGGGTTTGGCCAAATACACCTGGCTTGCGTCACGGTCGGTGGCGCCCCCGCTCCTCATACCTGCGTGCTGATTCAGAAGCCCGATCCGTCGGGCATATAGAGCACGCGACAAGCCGTTCGTTCCAGACTCGCCGCCGCAATCGAAATCGACGCGTCGGATATTGCCCTCCGAAAATGCATCCTTTCTGGTGTTGAAGACCTTTATGGCAACGGCATTTTCCATGGAGGCAACAATGGCGACCTATTGAGTCGAGATTCTGGGACAGCACGGACGGGTCGTCATGCATGCGAACCTGTCGGCACGGGACGATGATGAGGCCCGGCAGCTCTCCGGGGTGAAATACGCGTCTCGGCTCTTGGAGCTTTTCGAAGGCGATCGCCTGGTCGGCCGTCTCGGCAACCCTCCATCCGGGGATATTTCGGTCCCTGGCGAAGGCACGTCCAAAGCCGCGACGTCGATGTATCGCTGACCGCGCCCGATGCCCAGCTTGGTATTGCAACAAACATCCTAGACCTGGGCGATCCGTCGCCTACTGAATCTCGTTCCCGCGCCCCTGCCGTCACATCTGATCGATGAGTTCCTCGCGCAGCGCGGTCTGCCGCTTCAGCACCGCCGCATCGAGCTGACCGATCCAGACGCCGGGAACGGTCTCGCGCAGGACGCGATGGAGCGCCGTCAAACCCTTCCACTCCTCGTCCAACTCGCCGCGCGTCAGGCGCTGACGCCCCTGGACGCTGCGCAGGATCCGGATCCAGATCGCTTCCTCGGTGTGAGGCAACCGGCCAGCCGCCAATTCCGCCGCCAGCCGCACCGGCAGCGCGTCGGGCTTAAGGTCGCCCGGCGCCCGGCCGGCGCCGATCTGGGCCAGCAATGCGAGTGCGGAATTGAGGTCGCTGAGGTCGCCCAGGAAATCCTTGAGCAGGCTCGGCGCATCGATCAGCCCGGCCACGAACTCGTCGAGCAGGGCGAAGCTGGTGGCCGACGGTCCGCCGCGCATCAAATCGAGCGACAGTTCGAGCTTGCCGAACAGGCTGCTGCCCTTCAGATGGACCGCCAGGCTACGAAGCGCCCAGAACCGGAAATCGTCCGGAGAAACCCGGCTCTTCAACTC
Source organism: Aliidongia sp. (assembly GCF_035943795.1). Classification (NCBI taxonomy): domain Bacteria; kingdom Pseudomonadati; phylum Pseudomonadota; class Alphaproteobacteria; order Rhodospirillales; family Dongiaceae; genus Aliidongia; species Aliidongia sp. The sequence goes on from NZ_DASZBY010000017.1 coordinate 1,337, forward strand.
GTCCAGCAGCGCGTCGTAGCCCTCGGCGCCGAGCTTCGGCATGCGCCGTGCCGACTGCGCCATCTTGACCCTGAGGCGCGCCCTGTCGACGACACCGCTCAGGAAATTGCTGCGCTGCCGGTCGGTATCGCCCTCCTGCGCACGCGCCACGCGGCTGATCGCGGTGTTGATCGCTCCATCCTGCTGGACGACGACCTGGGATGTCGCCTCCAGAGTCAGAAGCTCGATCGGCGTGGCGCCCAGCTTGTCGAGCAAAGGCCGCAACATGGTGCCGATGATCTTGCAGGCTGGCCGCGCGAACAGGTCGTCGGGACTGCGGCACAGCGGCATCGGGCCCGCGACGTCGAGGACGGCGACTTTCTTGTCGCCCGGCGCCGGCGGCGCCTCGCGAAACAGATGCTCGGCGCGGGTGACGAAACCGTCCGCCCGCTCCCGCTCGCGGATCACGCGCACCGCGGCCACGCCCGGACGTCCGAGGACCGCCGCGGCTGCGGCATCGACGGAGCGTTCCAGCTTTTCGAAATCGCTCCGGTCGAACGCACGCCGCAATTCGTCCCGATTGTCGTCGATCACCTGGATGATCTGCCAGCGCTGGTCGACGAGCGCCAGGATCTCGTAGCGCAATCGCCGTCCTTCGAAAAACTCAGCCATCGCTCGCTCGTCCGTCCGGAATTCAGAAGATGCAGGTGCGATCCGGAACCCGCAGAATGCGGAGTTTGAACCACCGCCCGAGGGCGCGCTATCCTGCCCGAGCGGGTGGTCGGCGGGCAAGCCGACGATCGCTCGCAAAGTTTGTGGAGAATGATGATCGAAGCGCGCCTCAAGACGGAAATCTGGGTTCAGGCCGCAGTGCGGCGCGCCAACATCGACGGCGGCATCGTGACCGTGGTCGCCAAGGGCGATCCGACCAGCGGCAGCGTGCTGGTCAAGATCAATCGCTTCGCCGACGGCTGCCAGGTCCTGGCCGAGACGCGGGACGCGAACGGCGCGCGGGCCTGGTATCGCGGCACCGGTGCCGCAGCGGTCGACGAGCCCACTGCGGATGCCTATATCGAGCGCGCGCGCCGGCGCGATCCCGACCTGTGGGTCGTCGAGGTCGAAGACCGCACCGGCCGGCTGCCGTTCGACGGCAAGATCCTGGACGCTTGAGCCACGCGCCGCCGGCCATGGTGCGGCATTGCGCCGGCCGAAGCGCGATGGCTTAATCGCCGCCGCAACGGAACGGCGCGGCGCCGACGCCCGCGGACGCTGGACCAGGGATCGATATCGGATGAAGCTTCAAGACCCGGCCCGCGCAACCGCATTGGCGTTCGTCCTGTGTGCACTGGCGCCCCTGCCCGCCGCCCACGCCCAGGACAACCGAAGCAAGAACCAGCAGCTGATCCAGAGCTTCTCGCCCTACGAGCGGGCGATGTACTACAAGCAGCAGGGCAACTACGCCAAGGCGATCGAGCTTCTGGAGCCGATGGCCGTCCAGGGCCATGGCTTCGAGCAGGCGCAATTGTCGCTCGGCCAATGCTACATCGCGACTGCCGCGACCGCGACATCGCCCGACGCTGCCCATGACGCCCGGGTCAAGGGCACGAAATGGGTCCTGGCGGCGAGCGACGCCGGGTTGCCGGCAGCCCAGGTGCAGTTGATCCACATGATGCTCGAGGGCGGCGCCTTCAAAATCGAACCGGTCGCGGCCGGCATGTGGTACCTGGTCTGGAAACGCAATCCGGCCCGGCTGCAGACCGGCGTCTCCGAACTGGATCCGCCGCTGCTGCACAAGCTGCAGTCGACCCTGACCCCGGCTGACTGGCAGAAGGCCGAGGCCCAGGCCGGCGCCTGGCGGCCGCAGTAGGGCTACCGCTTCGCCACGCTCTGCAGCAGGCCGACCCAGTTGCGCACACGGGCGGCGTTGGCGCCGAAATCGAGGCGGCCGTAGCGGGACCGGCTCTCGATCGCGAAGCTCGATTTTCCGTCCGGCAGATCGACGAATTCGATGGTGACGATCGCAGGCAGGCGCAGCAGAACGGAGTGCTGGACGTAGGTGATCTTGCGCCGGTCGCCGTCGCCGGCGACGAGCTTGACCCGGTGCTGGCGCGCGACCGTCTCGCTCCACAGGTCGCGCAACCGCTCCCATTCCATATCGAATACCGGCGATTCGGCGTCTGGTGTCCGGCTGCAATAGTCCTTGGGGCACATCAGGAAGCGGCTGTGCTTGGGCTTCGCCGACAGATGGCCGAATTCCGCCACCTCGCCTTCGGCCACCCGGTCCTCGGCGTCCCGTCCCATGACGATGCGGATGGCGACCAGGCCGACGAGGACCAGGCCTAGAACCACGAGCAATCCACCAAATGCTTTTCTTTTCACGCTGAGGACGTCCGCTGACCGCTGTTGCGCCGTCCGCCGCGATCGCCCCGGAATGACGAGGGATCACGCGATACCGACCCGGCCTTTTAGCGCAATTGGCCGTCGCCGTCAGGTTTCTCGGACCGCGCGCAGGATTACGGCTGCGGGATGCATCGTGTTTTACCGATCGTTAAGCCTAAGATCGCCATCCTGGGCTCACCCTCCTCCCCTCGCTTCCGGGAATTCTCCATGAACGCGGCGTCCGACCAGTTGACCAACCCGGCCGCTTTCGCCTTCTTGATCGAGCAGACCGCGCCGCTCGAAGCCGGCTCGGTGTCGATCGACCGTCACGGCACCATGACCCGACGCGATCGGCGGGAGCCGATCCGATTCGGATTCCAGTTCGCCGGACGGACCTTCGAAGCGACGGCCCGACCGGACGAGGGCAAGCTGCTGGTCGAATTCACCACCATGATCGGCACCCTGCCCTATTCGGTGGAGAACAGGATCTTGCGCGCCCGCCTGCTGCGGGTGCTGGCCGGCCTGCGCAGCACAGGCCTGGTCTGGGAGTTGGGGCCGCACCAGGAACTGCGCGTCGGCGGCCGGACCCACATGGAGACACCGGCAATCGCGACCCGCATCGTGGCTACGGTCGTCACGACCTTGTTGCCCGTGCGTGCCTATTTCGATCTTTTGGACGAAGTGCTGAACCCGCCGGCCGAGCCGGCGCCCGGCACCGCGCTGGCTGTCCCGAAGTAGCGGCTATTTGCCCTGGCGGCGGAAGATGCCGATCGCCACTTCGTCGAGCGCCGTCTGCTCGCGCGCATCGCGCTTCTTGCGTGCCCGTTCCTCTGCCGCTGCGGCGGCCAGTTCGAACTTCTTGAGTTCGGCGAAGGCGTCCTTCAACGCCTCGCGGGCCTGCTCGATCTGCCCCTCGACCTCGGCGATAGAGCGATTGAGCTTCTCGCGCCGCTCGATCACCCGTACCGCATAGGCGCCATAAGTCATGCCCGCTTCGAGCGACTGGGCCGCGGCCGCCTGTTCGCGTACCGCTTCGGCTGCGAGATCCTCCAGGTCCTGGCGCAGCCGGTCGGCCAGCCGCATCAACTCGCCCAGGCGGCGCTGCGCCTCGTCGACGGTCCATTTATGCAAGCGGATCTGGCTTTGAAACGGCTTCACGCGTTGGCTCCGATCAAAATCTCGGCAAGGGCGGCGTAGCCTTCCCCGAGCGTCGCGCGTTCGCGCTTGCCCTGGGACAGGAATTTCTCGATGGCCGGGTAATAGTCGATCGCCTGGTCGATCTTGGCATCGCTGCCCCGGCGATAGGCGCCGAGGCGGATCAGCTCCGCCATGTTCTCGTAGGTCGCGGCCAGCGTGCGGGCGCGCTGCACCAGCTGGTTCTCCTCGTCGGAGTTGCAGCCGGGCATGGTGCGCGAGATCGAGCGCAGGATGTCGATCGCCGGATAGCGGCCGCGCTCGGTGATGCGGCGATCAAGCACGATATGGCCGTCCAGGATGCCGCGGACCGCATCCGCGATCGGCTCGTTGTGATCGTCGCCCTCGACCAGCACGGTGAACAGCCCGGTGATGCTGCCGGCGCCGGTGCCGGGACCGGCACGCTCCAGCAGGCGGGGCAACTCGCCGAACACGGTCGGCGTATAGCCCTTGCTGGCCGGCGGCTCGCCGGCCGACAGGCCGATCTCGCGCTGGGCCATGGCGAAACGGGTCACGCTGTCCATCAGGCACAGCACATCCATGCCCTCGTCGCGGAAATATTCGGCGACCGACAGGGTCAGATAGGCGGCCTGCCGGCGCATCAGCGAGGATTCGTCCGAGGTCGCGACCACGACGACGCTGCGCGCCAGGCCTTCCTCGCCCAGATCGTCCTCGATGAATTCCTGCACCTCGCGGCCCCGCTCGCCGATCAACCCGATCACGCTCGCGTCGTTCGCGGTGTAGCGCGCCAGCATCGACAGCAGCACCGACTTGCCGACGCCGGAGCCGGCGAAGATGCCCATGCGCTGGCCACGGCAGCAGGTGAGAAACGTGTTGAGCGCACGCACGCCCAAATCGACCTTGCCCTGGACGCGCTTGCGCTGATGGGCCGGCGGCGGCTGGTTGCGCAGCGGATAGGCCGCGGGTCCCTGCGGCAACGGGCCCTTGCCGTCGATCGGCTCGCCCATGGCATTCACCACGCGGCCCAGCCAGCGGCGGTCGGGGAAGATGGCCGGCGGGGCGGTCGCGACCTCGACCCGGCAACCGAGCCCGACGCCGGTCAGCGGACCGAACGGCATCACCAGGGTGCGCCCCTCGCGAAAGCCGATGACCTCGCACGGCAGCGGCTTGTCGCCTTCGCCGATGATGAGGCACCGCCCGCCGATCGTCAGACGGCGCTCGATGCCGCCGATCTCGACCAGCATGCCGAGGATCGCAGTGACCCGCCCCCAATAGCGATGGGCCGCGAGGCTTCCGACGGCCTGCGAGATCCCTTCCAGCAACATCGCCTATCCATTCGGTGAGCCCGGCAAACACCGGCCGGCCGGCGGCCGGAATTCGCGCCACGATCCGGAAATCATGCAGGGTTGTTGCTTAAGCAAGATTTAACGGGGTCTGGGCCCCTTCGGCGTACCGCGGTAAATCTTTTCTTAACGCACGCCTTGCAATTTGTTAACGTTAACCATGGTTAGCCGAGGGACCTAGGAGACCGCCATGCGGGTACTGATCGTCGAAGATGATAGCGCCACGTCGGCCACGATCGAGCTTGTGCTTAAAGCCGAGGGCTTCATCTGTGATACGACCGATCTGGGCGAGGACGGCCTCGAGATCGGCAAGCTTTACGACTACGACATCATCATTCTCGATCTGATGCTGCCGGATATCGATGGCTACGAGGTGCTGCGGCGCCTGCGTGCCGCGCGCGTGCGCACGCCCATCCTGATCCTGTCGGGCCTGGGCGAACTGGATCACAAGATCAAGGGGCTGGGTTTCGGCGCCGATGATTTCCTGACCAAGCCGTTCGACAAGCGCGAGCTGGTCGCCCGGATCCACGCCATCATCCGCCGCGCCAAGGGCCATTCGGAATCGATCATCCGGACCGGCCGCTTCTCGGTCAACCTGGACACGCGCACGGTCGAGGTCGACGGCAAGCCGCTGCACCTGACCGGCAAGGAATACGGCATCCTCGAGCTGCTGTCGCTGCGCAAGGGCACGACCTTGACCAAGGAGATGTTCCTGAACCATCTCTACGGCGGCATGGACGAGCCGGAACTCAAGATCATCGACGTCTTCGTCTGCAAGCTGCGCAAGAAGATGTCGACCGCGACCTCCGGCGAGAATTACATCGAAACGGTCTGGGGCCGCGGCTACGTGCTGCGCGAACAGCCGACCGCGGAATCCGCGGCCAGCGGGGCACGCCAGCCAGCGGCTTGATCGGCTGGTTACGAAAACAAAACCCGGCCGAGGCGCAATGCCTCGGTCGGGTTTTTCGTTTTGGGCTCCAGGATGCGGAGTTGAGGGCAGGCGTCCCGTTCCCCCAATCCGCCCCGGTCGGACGTCAGTCCGCGCCGAACGTATCCGGCGTGACCGTGACGCGGCCGGCCTCGATATCCTTCACCGTGACCAGCGGAAAGCCGACGGTGATGTTCTCGCTCTGCCGCCAGGCATCGACGATCTCGTCGCGCAGTTCCGCGACGCCGGCCGCCAATTGCCGGGTCGCGACGGCGACTTCCGCCGGCTGAGGCGTCTGGTAATTGTCGTTATTGTTGGCCTTCGCCGCCTGATAGACTGCCGACACTTGGCTCAGCGTTTCAGCCAGATAGAGCGGCACGCGGGCTTCGATCGTGCTAACGCCGCGGTCGGTGTACGGTCGGACGTTCGCCCGGACCGCATTGAAATTGATGAAATTCTTGACGAACGCGCCTTCGAACTGGGCGTGGATCGGCGCGGTGGTGAAACCGTTCGGGTTGGGATAGGCACCCCAGCCGTTGAAATGCACCGACACGTGCAGCGGCTGGCTGCCGTCCGCCACGAAATGGCTCCAATAGCCGATGTCCCGGATGATCAGCCGTTCGCGCAGGGCCAGCTCATAGGCGAAATATTCCCGGTCGGACCGGGTCTTCGCCGTGCGCAGGCCGACGCCGAAGGCGCGCCACATGCCGAAGTCTTTCCGCACCTGCTGGAAATCATCCATGATTTCGTAGGGCAGGTAGCCCGAAGCGTACTGGTCCTGTTTGCCGGGGTTCGTGGCCGCGCGCTGTGCGGTATCGAACGCCTCTCGGGTCGTCGGCAGTGCCGTCAGCGGGATGAGGCCGCCGATCACGAAGGCATTGTCGTCGAGATCGATGAAATGGCCCGGATCCCGTTCGGCGTCATGGACGGTGAAAGTGGTCGAGATGCGCCCATTTGCGACGCCGGTGACGGTGCCTGTGGTCTTCGACTCGTCCGCCTCGGCGCCGAGTTGGCTGATTTCCTCGATCGCAAGCGGCGTGCGAAGAAAGGCCGGGACTTCCCGCGGCAGAGCCTCGGCGGCCAGCCCGCTGATTTCGATGTGCCCGGTATGCCCCCAGGCGAAAGCGTGCCCAGGTGTCGCGAGGCCGATCGTCGCGAGAGTTGCGGCGGAAATGACCGAGGCCGCGCGCGCCATGCCGGGCCTCCCAGTTCGCTGAAGCATCATGATTCTCCTGAAGATGATTGGCTGTGAAGCCTGCTGCTGCCGCACCGTCGAGCGGGCGGCCGGGCAAACGTCGAGGAGATGGGCCGATCCCCTTCGGAAGGACCCGCGCTATCATCGGTTTGAAAATTCAGGGTATCGGGACGGATCGGGCAAGCCTCGACCTGGCGCGTCCGAGGTGATCGGGCGCCGCGTGCTCGTCGAATGTAGGGGCCTCTCTCCTGATCCGTGTCGGGCGGGTCAGCGCAAGATACGGCGGTGCTTCTCGATCGATCCGGTGGTTCGCGCGATGGAGACGCGTCGAGCGCGTCACATCCCAACCCCCAGCGGCAGGAGTTTCGGCGATATTTTTGAATTCGCCTAATGACAGGTTTTATTCAAAAATAAGACGCTTTCTGCCGATCTTCGTCCGCAGGCAGCTGGCGCAATCGACCGGCCGCAAAAAACCTCGGGAGGGGCAAGCAGTCGCGCTGCGAGCCGGCGGTGTCCGGGGCTTATGCCGCCCTGACCGCCGCGACGAAGTTCGCGACGTCGCTCCGCATCCGCTCGGCCTGCTGCGACAGCTCGGTGGCAGCCCCCAGAACCTGATGCGCCGCAGCGCCGGTCTCGCCCGCCGCGGCCGAGACGCCGGCGATGTTCGATGCCACTTCCTGAGTGCCGACCGCGGCCTGCTGGACGTTCCGGGTGATCTCGCCGGTCGCGGCACCCTGTTCCTCGATGGCCGCGGCGATCGCCGTCGTCACCTGGCTGATTTCACCGATCACCAGAGCGATGCCGTCGATCTCGACGACGGTGCCGCTGGTCGCGTTCTGGATGCGAAGCACGTGGCTCTGGATTTCCTCCGTCGCCCGTCCGGTCTGACTGGCGAGGGCCTTCACCTCCGACGCAACGACCGCGAAGCCCTTGCCGGCTTCTCCGGCACGCGCCGCCTCGATCGTGGCATTGAGCGCCAGCAGGTTGGTCTGGCTGGCGATGCCCTCGATGAGCTTCACCACCTCGCCGATCCGCGCCGCGGCCTGGGTCAGGCCGTCGACGGAATGGCTGGCCTGGGTCGCCTGCCCGACGGCACGGCTGGCCACGGTGGACGATTGCGAGACCTGGCGGCTGATCTCGCCGATCGAAGCGGCCAGTTCCTCGGTCGCGGCGGCGACCGTCTGCACATTGGCGGAGGTCTGCTCCACCGCGGCCGCGACGGCGGCACTCTGGTGCGACGTCTCTTCGGCCGTTCCCGACATCGACTGGGCGGCAGCGCGTAGTTCGGTCGACGAGGATGCGACCGCATCGACCACGCCCTTGACGCTCTGCTCGAACTCGTCGGCGAGGCGGTTCATCGCCGCCTTCTGGTCGGCCGCGGCCCGTTCCTTTGCGGCGACCTGCTCCGCCTCGAGCTCCCGGGTACGAACGAGGTTCTCCTTGAAGACCTGGGCGGTCTTGGCGATATCGCCGATCTCGTCGCCCCGCTGGGCACCATCGATCGCCACCGTCAGATCGCCTTCAGCCAGACGGCGCAGCACCGCCACGATCATGGCGATCGGCTTTGAGATGCCGTATTGCGAGAGGAAAAAGCCAAAGGCGCCGCCGAACGCGATACCGATGATGCTGCCGATGATCAGCATCGAGCGAAGCGAACCGTACAGCGCCTGGCTGGCCCGGGTCGTTTCGTCATTGCTCACGGCCGCGGCATCGGCAAAGGCCTTGACGGTCGCGATCAGCTTCTCCTGTTCCGCCCGGCTGCCCATGGCGGAGTTGAATATCGCCTTGCCGGCGTCGCTGGCAACTACGTCCTTGGCATTGGCGTCGACCGCCAGCAGCAGGCCGTCGAGCCCTTTCTGAAAGGTGCGATAGTCGGTGGAAATGTCGGCGAGCCGCTTCGCCTGCTCGGCATTCGCGGTCGTGGCAAGCTGGCTCGAACGCTGTTCGAACTGCGCCCGGCGCTCGACGATGAGTTGCTTGACCGCCTCGGCGGTGGCGGGCGATGGGTCGGCGGTCACGCGGAACTCGGCACGGCCGATCGCCAGGATGTCCTGGTTCATGCGGGCGGCCAGCAGCGCTTCGCCACCGGTCTCGCTGATGTCATGAGCCGCCGTATTCAACTGCGACGCGGCGTCGATCGAAAGATAGCTGAGGAGGACGGTGATGCCGCTGATCAAGCCGACGAGAAGCAGCAGTTTGGTCCTGATCCGAAAGCTGCTCAGCATTTCCATTCTCCGGAATGTAAGGTGGGAAATGTCCGATCATGAAGACGGCGCCATTCTCCGACTTTCTTGCGCTCCTATCGTTAGACGGTTTCTGGTGAAGAAATCGTCACGGATGGAGCAGGTGCTGCGAATTCGATTCTCGCCTAGGCCCTCACGCATCCGGATCGCTCGGGTCGGGATCGCCCGCCGCCTGGCCCTCGGCATCGAGCCAGTCGCACAGTGCACGCACGGCGACGGTGCCGGCACGTGCGTGCGGCGTGACATGCCAATAGCCGCGCGCCTCGAGCTTCGGACCGTCGAGCGGGGCCACCAGCCGGCCGGATGCCAATTCATCTGCCAGAATCGGCAAGGGGCCGAGGGCCACGCCCAGCCCATCCGCCGCCGCCTGCAGGGTCAGATAGAAATGATCGAAGCGCTGTTGTCCCGCGACGGCCAGGTCACTCTGCCCGGCGGCGGTCAGCCAGCGCCGCCAGGCGCCGGGCCGCGTGTCGGCATGGAGCAGCGTATGACCGGCGAGATCGGCGGCCTGCCTGACCGGTTGGCGGGCCGCCAGCGCCGGGCTCATCACCGGCACCTCCCATTCGGCCAGGAACGGTGCCGCCGCGCAGTCCGGCCAGATGTCCGGGCCGCGCCGGATCGCGACGTCGAACGGCTCGCGCACCTCGTCCAGCGGACGGTCAGAAGTCACCAGGCGCAGCGCCACGTCGGGATGACGCTGCTGAAATCCCGCAAGCCGCGGCAATAGCCAGCGCATGCTGAAGGTCGGCAGGGCATTCACCGTCAGGCTCTTGACCGTGCCGGCCTCGGTCAGCCGCCGTGTCGCCTCGGCCATGCCGTCGAAGGCGCGGCTCATCGCCTCCAGATAATCGCGGCCGCCGGACGTCAGCCGGACCCGGCGTCCGATCCGGTCGAACAGCGGCAGTCCCAGCCATTCCTCGAGTGCGGCGACCTGCCGGCTGATCGCACCATGGGTCACCAGCAACTCTTCGGCGCCAGCAGTGAAACTGCCCCGGCGGGCGGCAGCTTCGAAAGCGCGAAGCGAACTCAGAGGCGGCAGGCGACGGCGCATCCATGTGACTTTCTCTCACGAAGAGCGCGATGATAACTCGTTTGTGCCGCCGGGGCACCCGGTTCAGGATGGCCACATGACGGGCGCGCCGATGACCGAAAACCAGACTGTTGCGGACGAGGTCACGGCGCGCGACCTGTTTCTCGGCTTTCTGAAGGTGGGTACCCAGGGCTTTGGCGGCGTGCTGCCCTGGGCCCGCCGGATGATCGTCGAGGAGCGGCACTGGCTCAGCGAGGTCGACTTCACCGACCTGCTGAGCCTGTGCCAGCTCCTGCCCGGTCCCAACATCGTCAACGTCTCCGTTGCGATCGGCAACCGCTTCGCCGGGCCGTTGGGCGCGCTCGCGGCCGTGACCGGCCTGATGGCCGCCCCCTTCGCCATCGTGCTGGCACTCGGCATGCTCTATGCCGCCTATGGCACCAGCGAGGCGTTGGGCAGCGTGTTCCGCGACCTGGGCGCCGCCGCCGCCGGCCTCGTGCTGGCGACCGCGTGGAAAGTCGCCAAGCCCTATGTGCGGCGGCCGGAAGCGATGATCGTAGCCGCGCTCGCCTTCGTGGCCGTCGTGATCTTCAGTTGGCCGCTGCTCTATGTCGTGCTCGTGCTGGCCCCGCTCAGCGTCGCCTGGGCCTGGAGGCTGGCGCGATGAAGCCGGACGTGCTGGGCGTTCTCATGCGCCATTTCGTGCTGCTGTCGCTCGTCGCGATCGGCGGCGCCAACGCCGTCGTGCCCGAGATGCATCGCCTGGCGGTCGAGGTCGAGCATTGGATGACCGATCGGCAATTCGCCGAACTGTTCGCACTCGCCAACGCGGCGCCGGGTCCGAACGTGCTGATGGTCTGCCTGATCGGCTTCCAGGCTGCCGGCATCGCCGGCGCCGTGGTCGCCACACTCGCGATGTGCGGCCCGTCGTGCCTGCTGACCTATTTCGCCGTACGGCGCTGGGAAAAAAGCAGGAACGAGCGGTTGAAGAAGATCGTCCAGCGCGGCCTGGCGCCGGTTACGATCGGACTGATCGCCGCCAGCGCGTTCCTGCTGGCGCGCGCCGCAGTCCATGATTGGCTGGGCGCGGCGCTTACCGCCGGCACCTTCGTGCTGATGACCGCGACCAGATACAACCCGCTCTGGCTGTTCGGCGTCGCGGCGGTTCTGGGTTTGCTGGGGATTTCGTAAGCGGTCGTTCCGACCGTCATTCGCAGAGGGGAATGACGGTCGAGAAAGCCGAAGGGCGGCGCCCTACAGGCCCGCGACCCGGGCCGCTGCAGCCGGGTTGGCGTGATGATAGATGCCGCGGTGGTTGGCCATCGGCTGGAACTTGTCGGTGATGCCGACGACGGTCTCCGCCCCGCCCAGATACAGGAACCCATCCGGCGCCAGTTGCTTGGCCATCCGCTCCAGCACCATCTGCTTCGTCGGTTGATCGAAATAGATCAGCACGTTGCGGCAGAAGATGATGTCGAACTGACCCAGCCCGGACAGTTCGTCGAGCAGGTTGAACGGCCGATAGCGCACCATCTCGCGCACGGCGCTGTCGATCTGCCAGCGGTCGCCCGCCTGCTTGAAATATTTCACCAGCAGCTGGATCGGCAGGCCGCGCTGCACTTCGAACTGGGAATAGAGCCCGGCCTGTGCCTTGGCCAGGATCTCGGTCGAGAGATCGGTCGCCAGGATATCGAGGTTCCAGCCGATCAGCCTCTGGCGCTCTTCCTTCATGATCATGCCGAGCGTGTAGGGCTCCTGCCCGCTCGAGCAGGCGGCCGACCAGATCTTGATGCTGCGGGCCGCCGTACGGTTCTGCAGCAGATAGGGCAGCACGACTTGCTTGAACTGGTCGAACGGCTTGATGTCGCGGAAGAAGAAGCTCTCGTTCGTGGTCATCGCTTCGACCACGTCGCGCACCAGACCGGCCTCCGATCGGGTCCGCAGCCGCATCACCAGCTCATCGAGGCTCTTCAGGTTCCATTTGCGCGCCACCGGCAGCAGGCGGCTTTCGAGCAGATAGGCCTTGTCCTTGGTCAGGGTCAGGCCGGACCGATCCTTGATGAGCTTCGACAGCAGATTGAAATCATCAATGTTCATGACGCTGCCCTCGTCGCCACCTTGCGGATGTACGGAGCGATCTCGGCAAGCGGCAGAACCGCGCTGCAGAGTCCTGCCGTCGCCACCGCACCGGGCATGCCCCAAACCACGCTCGTCGCCTCGTCTTGCGCGATGACCGAGCCACCTGCCGCCACGACCGCCTCGCCGCCTCGTAAACCATCCTGTCCCATGCCGGTCAGAATGACAGTGAAAATGCGCCGGGCATAGAGCTTGATCAGGCTGCGCAGCATTGGATCGACCGACGGGCGGCAATAATTTTCCGGCGGGGTCTTCAGCAGCTTCACGACCTTCTGGGCGCCCTGCGCCTCGATGGTCATATGGAACTCGCCCGGCGCCACATAGACGTGGCCGCCCTGCAGCACCATGCCCTCGGCTGCCTCATGGGTCGGAATGCCGCTCGCCCGCTCGATATGCTCGGCGAGGATCGTCGTGAAGGTCGCCGGCATGTGCTGTGTGATGACGATCGGCTGCGCCAGGCCCGGCTTCAGGGCCGACAGCACGGCGAACAAGGCCTGCGGGCCGCCGGTCGACGAACCGATCGCGATGATCTCTGGAATTTCCGTGGGCGCCGCCCGGAACGACAGGGGCGCCTTGACGCCGGGCGCCGACGCGGGACGGGCGGCACCGATCGGCGCCGGAGCGCCGACCGGACGGGCGATCGCAGGCGCCGCCGGCGCATGGCCGGGCATCGTCGGGGCGCCGAACGGACGGGGTGCCGGGCCCGGCGGCGTCGGCGTGGCCGAAGCCGCGGCGGACGAGAGATTGGAATGCGGAACGGCGATGCCGGCGGCCCGGCGACGGGCGGCGCCCAGTGCCTTTACCTTGGCCGCAAGCTCGGTCTTGAATTCGGCCGCGGCATTGAGCGCCATCGACGTGGTCGGCTTGGCCAGATAGTCGGCGGCGCCCGCGGCGAGCGCCTTCATGCTGATCTCGGCGTTCCGCCGGGTCAGGGTCGACGCCATGACGACCTGCAGGTCGGGCTGCGCGGCGATCATCTTGGGCAAGGCCGTCAGCCCGTCCATGACCGGCATCTCGATGTCGAGGATACAGACCTCGATCGGGTGGCGGCTGAGCGCATTCAGCGCCATCTGGCCGTTCGACACGGTCGTGACGACGTGGATCTCGGGATCGGTCTCGAGATTGCGCGAGATCAGCCCGCGGATCACGGCACTGTCGTCGCAGACCATGACCCGATAGGGCCCGCCGCCCTGGTCGGCGACCGGTCCCGCAGGGGGGCTTCCAGGCAAGGGCGACCTGCCGTCTGTCACAACAGCCCGACTTGCGCGAACTTGGCGTGGATGATGTCGCTGTCGAACGGCTTCATGATGTACTCGTTCGCCCCCGCGCCGATCGCCGCCTGAATATGCGCGATGTCGTTCTCGGTCGTGCAGAACACGACGATGGGGGTCTCGCCGCCCTGCGCCTGCCGCAATTCGATCAGGAACTCCAGGCCGTTCATCACCGGCATGTTCCAGTCGAGCAGGACCACGTCCGGCATGCGGCGCAGGCACGCCTCGAGGGCCAGCTTGCCGTCGGCGGCTTCCTCGATCTCGAAGTCGAGATCCTCCAGAATGCGCCGCGCGACTTTTCTAACAACCCGGGAATCGTCCACGATCAGGCAGAACTTCATGACCAAACTCCAAGCGCCGAAGCGTGTAAGACCGACCGGCGTTGCTAGGCTGCGTCGACGCTGGTCGCAAAGTCCAGCAGACGCGCAACATCCAGAATGATCAGGAGATTACCATCGAGCCGGTGGATACCGTTCGAAACATCGCGCCATGCCGAATCCAGGGTAGCGGGGTTCCGCTCGTAAGTCCCGCTCGTCAGGCTCAACACCTCGCCGACATTGTCGACCAGAAGACTATACTGCTCGCCGCCCTGATCGACCACTACGCTCATGCTCTCCTTGCCCTCGGCATTCTTGGGCAGCTTGAGCCGTGTGCGCACGTCGATCGCGGTCACGATGCGGCCGCGCAGGTTGAGCGAGCCGGCGACCTCGGGCGGCGCCAGGGGAATGCGGGTGATCCGTTGCGGGCCCAGCACGTCCTGCACCTGCAGCACGGGGATGCCGAACATCTGGCCTGCGATGAAGATCGAGACATAGTCGTGGGATTGTCCGTCGCCCAGCGCCTGGACCTGGCGCGACTGCGTACCGGCGGGAACGATGCTCATGCCGCGACCTCGCGCTGGAGAGAAAGGGTCGCCGTGAGCGACGTCAGGAGCGCGTCCCGGTCGAACTTGGCGATATAGTCGTTGAAGCCGACCTCACGGCCGCGATCCAGATCCTCCGGCGTGGCGTGCGACGACAGCGCCACCATCGGCACGTTGCTCCAGCGGCTGTCGCTGCGCACGTGGGAAGCAAACTCGAAGCCGTTCATACCGGGCATTTCGATGTCGCTGATGATGATGTCGAAATCTTCGCCCGCCTCGTGGAGGTCGAGCGCACGGTCGGCCGAGTCGACGGCGCTGACCTCGTACCCCGCGATGGTCAGGAGCGGCGTCAACAGGTTCCGGAAGAACGGCGAATCGTCGACCAGCAGCACGCGCAGGGTCTTCGCCACATGGTCGAGCGCGCCGTCGCTGCGCGAGCCGAACCAATCGTCGTAGGCCTGCATCAGGTAGAAGCCGGTATCGACCAGGTCGGTCGCCTTGCCCGCCAGCACGGCGCTGCCGATCAGGCCCGGCTGTTCCGAACCCAGCTGGACGTTCAGCACGTCTTCGACGATGTCGACGATCTCGTCGACCAGCAGACCCATCGAACGTTCCTTGTCCGAGAACACCAGGATCGGCTGCCGGCCCTCGTGGCCGATGCGCAACGCCGGGTCGATCGGCACCAGCGGCATCAGCTTGCCGCGATACTGCACGACCGGCTTGCCATTGGAATATTCGATCTCCTTGCGGTCGATCTCTTCGAGACGCGCCACCAGCGCCAGGGGCACCGCCTTCGGGCTGTCGTCGCCGGCCTTGAACAGCAGCAGCGAGGTCTTGTCGACCTGCCGGCCACGCGTGACCGCCTGCTCCGCCGTCGCGCGATCGGCACCGACGGTGATTTCGCCGGTCGCGGCCGCGATGCCATTGGGGTCGAGGATCATGATGACCGCGCCGTCACCCAGGATGGTGTTGCCGGAGAACATCGTGATGTCACGCAGCAGCGGCGCCACCGGCTTCACGACGATTTCCTCGGTGTCGAACACCCGGTCGACGATGATGCCGAACGAATAGGTGCCGACCTGGGCGACCACGATGAAGCATTCCGTCGAGGTGTCGTGGCTCTGGCGCAGCTTCAGGAGTTCGTCCAGTCCGACCAGCGGCAGCAGCCGATTGCGCAAGCGCAGGACCGGCGCGCCGTTCAGCCGCTCGATCTGCGTCTCCGTACCGGGCGCGGCGCGCACCAGCTCGACGACGCTGATCTGCGGGATCGCGAACCGCTCGCCGGCGCATTCGACGATCAGCGCCGACACGATCGCGAGCGTCAGCGGGATCTTGATGACGAAGGTCGAGCCCTTGCCAGGCGCGCTCTTCAGTTCGATCGTGCCGCCGATCTTCTCGATGTTGGTGCGCACCACGTCCATGCCGACGCCGCGGCCGGACACGCTGGTGACGGCGGCGGCGGTCGAGAATCCCGCTTTAAAGATGAACTGGTAGATCTGCTGGTCGGACATCTGCGCCAGCTCGGCCTCGGTCGCGAGGCCGTTCTGGATCGCCTTCTTCTTGATCAGCTCTGTCGCCAGGCCTTTGCCGTCATCGCCGATCTCGATGATGATGTGACCACCCTCATGGTACGCGCTCAGCGTGACCGTGCCGGTCTCGGGCTTGCCGGCCATCACGCGGTCGATCGGCGTCTCGATGCCGTGATCGGCCGAATTGCGCACCATGTGGGTGAGCGGATCCTTGATCAGCTCCATCACCTGGCGGTCGAGTTCGGTCTCCGCCCCCTTCATCTGGAGGTCGATCTTCTTCTTGAGTTCGATGCCCAGATCGCGGATCAGGCGCGGCAGCTTCGCCCAGGCGTTGCCGATCGGCTGCATGCGCGTCTTCATGACGCCTTCCTGCAACTCGCTCGTCACGTGGCTCAAACGCTGCAGCGCGATGCCGAACTCGGAATCCTTCTGGCCGCGCAGGATCTGCATCAGCTGATTGCGGGTGAGCACCAGCTCGCTCACCATCGTCATCAGGTTTTCCAGCAGATCGACGTTGACGCGGATGTTCGAGGCCGCAACCGCAGAGTCCTTGACGTCGCCGTCGGCCTGGGCGCGGGGAGCCGCGGCCGCGGGAGGCTCCGGCTGGGCGAGTGCCGTCTGCTTGGGCTTTGCGACGGCCGTGCTGGCGACCGGGGCCGCCTTCGCGACCGGGACGGGCGTCGGCTCCGGCTCCGGCTCCCATTCGGGTTCGGGCTCTGGTTCCGGCTCCGCAACGGTCGGCGCGGCGGCGGGCGACTCGTCGGTCAATTGCCCGTCGGCAAAGGCGTTGAGCTGGGCGATCAGGTCGGCGTCATTGCCGTCCGGCTCGGCCTCGGTCGCCTCCAGCGTCGCCAGCAGCATCTTGATCCGGTCGAGCGAACTCAGGATCAGGCTGATGGCGATCGGCGTCACGATGAGCTGGCCGTCGCGAATCTTGCCGAGCACGTTCTCGGCCGCGTGGGCGACCGCTTCGAGCCGCGGCAGCGAGAGAAAGCCGCAGGTGCCCTTGATCGTGTGCACGATCCGAAAAATATTGCCCAGAAGGCCCGGGTCGTTCGGATTCTGCTCGAGGCGAACGAGCTCCAGATCGAGCGTTCCCAACCCTTCGGCAGTTTCAGTCAGGAATTCGCTAAGTAGATCGTCCATGGCCTGATTTCCGCCGTGAAAGTACTGAACGGTCGATCGGAGCGTCATGCTTCGATCAGCTCACCGGACCTGTTCGACCTTCGGGTTTATTCCTTAATATCCGGTTACGGATGGCCGCGCCGGACCCGACTGGTTCGCCGGTGAAACGAAGTCGAGCATGCCCGTTTCAGCCGGCGGAGGCGAGCCTAAAGACGACACCGCCGGAAGCGGCCGTTTCGATCGACGGTAGAAGCCCGGCGCGACGGGCGAGCGCGCCGGTGAATGCCGCCTGAACGCTGCGGGCATCGATCGCTTCGCCGGTCAAAGCCCCCAGCAGCGCGTCGGGCAGGTGCCCCGGCAATCGAGCGCCCTCGCCCACGGCCAGCACCTCGAGCCCCGCGGGGCCGGTCGCGAGCGTCAGGCTGCCGCCGCGCGGCAGGGCTTCCGCCGCAACCAGAAGGATGTTGCAGGCGAGCTTGCCGCCGGCTGACGGCACCAGTGCCTCCGGCCAGACGCAAGTGATCTTGCCGTCGGCGAAAAGATCGAGCGTCGCCTTGCGCGCCAGCTGGGCCGCGATCTCGGTCGTCGAGCCATAGGCGATTCGGTAGAACTGCAGACGCCGGGTCGCCTGGATCGAGCTTTGGCCGATCAACGCCGCCGCATCGGTCGCGAATTCCGGATCATCCTCCAGCAACTCGACGCCATTGTTGATGGCACCGATCGGGCTCACCATCTCGTGGCAGAGCCGCGCGGCCAGCAGTTCGGTGATTCTGAGATCGGTCCCCGCGTCGTTCATGCCATCCTCGATCGGCCTTGCCGCCTGTCTGTCGCCATGGTCCGATGATCCCAGAGGATCCACCCACGACACAAGTTCGGACGATACAATGGAAACGAATTTCGTGCCCGGTACCTGGGTGAGTCTGCCGACGGAGCCCGATTGGGGCATCGGCCAGGTCCAATCGGCGATCGACGGGCGCATCACGATCAACTTCGAGCATGCCGGCAAGCGCGTCATCCTGGCCGACGCGGTCGAACTCGATGAAGTCGACCTCGACGCTCCCGGCTAACGGCAAGACCGCTCGATCGCCAGCAGCCGTTCGGCTTCGACGAGATCGTCCGGCCCGTTGAGATTGAAGAACGGGTCGACCGGACCGGCGGCGAAATCGACCTGGACGGCGCCCAGGCTCCGGGCCCATGGATCCACGCGCCGTTCTCCCTCGACGATCGACCGGCGCAGCGCGTCGCGCACTGCCGCCGGCCATAGCCCGACGACAGGGTGGCGCCGCCCCCCGGACACGGCGATGGTCGCCGGCGCACCTTGCCCTATCGCCGCTTCCAGCCGCAGCACCAGATCGGTCGGCAAAAAAGGCGTGTCGCCCGGCACGGTCAGCACGTGACGCCGACCTGTTGCCGCCGCCCAGTCGAGCGCCGCCAGGATGCCGACGAGCGGCCCGGGATGGTCGGGCAGCGAATCCGGCAGGATCGGCAATCCGAAGATCCGGTAGCGTGCCGGATCGCCGTTGGCATTGAGCGCCAGGCCCGAGACCTGGGGAGCCAGCCGGTCGAGGATATGGCGCAGCAGCGGCTGGCCGCCGAGCGCCACCAGCGGCTTGTCGCCGCCGCCCATGCGCCGCGCCAGGCCACCCGCGAGCACCACGGCGAGCGGCCCCCGGCCCCCGTCTTTCCCGTCCATCCCCACGCTCCTTCGCGAGCCCCGTCGCGTCGGCCCTTGTTCCGCGCGCATTCGACCGACATATTAACGCACATGATCGATCCCTTTGGGCGAACCGTCAGCTACTTGCGCGTCTCGGTCACCGACCGATGCGACTTCCGCTGCGTCTATTGCATGGCGGAGGACATGACGTTCCTGCCCAAGCGGGACGTGCTGTCGCTGGAAGAGCTCGACCGCCTGTGCAACGCGTTCATCCGCCAGGGTGTGCGCAAGCTGCGGCTGACCGGCGGCGAGCCGCTGGTTCGCCGCAACATCATGTGGCTGATCAGGAACCTGGGGCGCCAGGTCGAGCGCGGTGCGCTCGACGAACTGACGCTGACCACCAACGGCAGCCAACTCGCCAAATACGCCGACGACCTGGTGGCCGCGGGGGTGCGCCGGATCAACGTCTCGCTCGATACGCTGGACGAGCGGAAATTCGCCGCCATCACGCGCTGGGGCCGCCTCGGCCAGGTCATGGACGGCATCGCGGCGGCCAAGCGCGCCGGGCTGCAGATCAAGATCAATACGGTCGCCCTGAAGGGCGTCAACGACGGCGAGTTCGACGAGTTGGTCGCCTGGTGCGGCGCCGAAGGGCACGACCTCACCTTCATCGAGGTCATGCCGATGGGCGAGATCGGCGGCGACGCGCGGCTCGACCAGTACCTGCCGCTGAGCCAGGTGCGCGGACGGCTGGCCGAACGCTGGACCTTGACCGAGAGCGACCATCGCACCGGCGGCCCCGCCCGCTACGTCACGGTCGGCGAGACCGGCGGGCGGCTCGGCTTCATCACGCCGCTGACCCATAATTTCTGCGAAAGCTGCAACCGCGTGCGGCTCACCTGCACCGGGACGCTGTACATGTGCCTGGGCCAGGAAGACGCGGCGGATCTCCGGGCCTCGCTGCGCGCGTCCGAAAGCGACGAACCGCTCGACGCCGCGATCCAGGCGGCGATCGCGCGCAAGCCCAAGGGCCATGACTTCGTCATCGATCGCGGCCATCATGGGCCCGCCGTGCCGCGCCACATGAGCGTCACCGGCGGCTGACCGCCTTGTTCTTCCAGATCTGCGAAAGCGCCCCGATGATCGCTCGTTCATGTCGGTAACCCGGACCGGCGCGCCCGTGCCGAAGATCGCGATCGTCGCTTCGGAGGCGGAGGCCGCCCAGGCGGCGCTGGCCGACCTGGAGCGCCGCTACCCCACGGTCTCGCTCGACGAAGCCGACGTGATCGTGGCGCTGGGCGGCGACGGCTTCATGTTGGAGACCCTGCATCGCCACATCGAACGCCACCTGCCGATCTTCGGCATGCATCGCGGCTCGGTCGGCTTCCTGATGAATACCTATGCGCCGGAGAACCTGTTCGAGCGCCTGTCGAAGGCCGATACCGAGCGCCTGCATCCGCTCGCCATGCAGGCGACGACGGTGGATGGCGTCGTGCACCAGGCGCTCGCCATCAACGAGGTCGCTCTGTTGCGCCAGACCCGCCAGATGGCGAAGATCCGCATTTCGGTCGATGGCGTGCAGCGCATGGACGAACTGATGTGCGACGGCGTGATGGTCGCGACACCCGCCGGCAGCACCGCCTACAACCTGTCGGCCCATGGCCCGATCATCCCGTTCAGCAGCGGCGTGCTGGCCTTGACCCCGATCAGCGCGTTCCGCCCGCGGCGCTGGCGCGGCGCGGTGCTGCCGCACAAGGTCACGGTCACGTTCGACATGCTGGAGGCGCAGAAGCGGCCGGTCAGTGCCGGTGCCGATTTCATCGAAGTGCGCGACGTCATCCGCGTCGAGGTCCGCGAAACCCGCGAGACCAGCCTCAGCCTGCTGTTCGACCACGAGCATAATCTGGAAGAGCGCGTGCTGAAGGAACAGTTCGAGAGCTGACGCCAACCCGGTTTCGCGCGCATAATCCTGTCGCCCCCCGAAACAACGCCCGAGTTCCGCCATGGCCGCGCCCACCAGCATCGAGATGATCACGAAACTCGTGGGGTTCGACACGACGAGCCGGGACTCGAACCTGGCCCTGATCGATTGGGTCGAGGGCTATCTCGCCGACCTGGGGATCAAGTCCGACCGTTCGTGGGATGCCGACCGGCGCAAGGCCAATCTTTTCGCGACCATCGGGCCGGAGGACAAGCCGGGCATCGTGCTGTCCGGCCATACCGACGTGGTGCCGGTCGACGGCCAGGACTGGACCAGCGACCCGTTCGAGCTGGTCCAGAAGGACGGCAAGCTCTACGGCCGCGGCGCCTCGGACATGAAGGGCTTCCTGGGCGTCGTGCTGGCCAAGACGCCGGAGTTCGTGCGCCGTCAACCGAAGACGCCGCTGCATCTGGCCTTCACCTATGACGAGGAAGTGGGCTGCCTGGGCGTGCGCACCCTGCTGGCGGACCTGGCGCGTCGACCGGTCCGTCCGCGCGCCTGCGTCGTGGGCGAGCCGACCTTGATGAAGCCGGTCATCGGCCACAAGGGCAAGCAGTCGGTGCGCTGCCACGTCCATGGCCTGGAATGCCATTCGGCCCTGGCGCACCAGGGCGTCAATGCGGTCGAGGCGGCAGCCGAACTGGTCGCCTACCTGAAGGGCATGGCGCGGCGCTTCCGGGACCAGGGACCGTTCGACCCGGACTATTCGCCGCCCTATACCACGGTCCATACCGGCAAGATCCAGGGCGGCACCGCACTCAACATCGTGCCCAAGGACTGCAGCTTCGATTTCGAATTCCGCTATCTGCCGAGCGAGGATCCGGCGATGCTGTTCGGCGAGGTCCAGCGCTTCGCCGCCGAGAAGCTGCTGCCCGAGATGCGCGCGATCTCGGCCGCTGCCGGCTTCGATTTCCAGGAGCTGTCCGGGATGGCCGGCCTGGACATGAGCAGCGAGGACGAGGTGACGCGCCTGGTCATGCAACTGTCTGGCGCCAACGGCACCGGCAAGGTCAGCTTCGGTACCGAGGGCGGGCTCTATCAGGAATTCGGCATCCCGACCATCGTGTGCGGCCCGGGCTCGATCGAGCAGGCGCACAAGCCGGACGAATGGATCGAGATCGAGCAGCTCGTCGCCGCCGAGCGCTTCATGGACCGGTTGCTCGACCACGCCGCCCAGGGCTGACCGGCGTGGGATCCAACATGGTCACCATTCCGGTGATCGACGTGCCGGCGACGGAGGAGCCTGCCGTCGCCTCGGCCCGCGCCGAGCCGGAACGGCTGCAGTTGCTCATGACGGCCGCGCGCCGGACCTACACGCCGATGGGCATGCGCTTTGCCGATACCCGCTCACGCCTCTGGTCCGGCCGGTCGACCAGCCCCTATGCCGAGGCGGTCCGGTCGGTCGATCAGGCGATGGGCCGGCCCGGCGCGTTCCTGCTGAACTATTCCTACGAATGGGGCTGCACCACCGGCGCGGTCGATGATGCCGATCTCGGCGGCACGACCTTGCTCCGGACGCTCGACTGGCCGTTCGACGGGCTGGGCCGGTCGCTGATCGTGGTGCGTCGGCAGGCGGAAGCCGGCACCTATCTCAGCGCGACCTGGCCCGGCTTCGTCGGCGTGCTGACCGGCCTCGCGCCCGGCCGGTTCGCCGCTGCGATCAACCAGCCGCCCCTGCCCTTGCCGCGCATGGGCAAGGCGATGGGCTGGCTGGCGGCGCGGGTGCGGGTCAACCGCTCCGACGCGCTGCCGCCGACCCACCTGCTGCGGCTCGCCTTCGAGACCTGCCGCACGTTCGATGATGCGGTCGCCTTGCTACGGGATACCCCGATCTGCCTGCCGGCGATTTTCACCATCGCGGGAACGGAGCCGGGCGAAGCTCGCGTCATCGAACGAACGGCGGATGCCGCGTTCGAACCCGACGAACCGGCGGCGGCCAATCACTGGGCCTCGCCCGGGGGCCCGGCGGGGCGGCCGCGCAATGCATCGAGCAGGGAGCGCCGGATCGCCATGTGCGGCCTGTTGGCCACGGGGCATGGCTGGTCGTTCGATTGGCTACAGGACCCGATCCTGCTGCCGGACACCCGCCTCGCCGTGATGGCCAATCCCAGGACGGGCCGGATGCTGGTCCAGGGCTGGGAAAAAGCCGGCCCGGCAACCGCCGTGCTCGACCTAGTCTGAGAGCACGGCAATCGGCCGTCAGTGGCCGCCGCAACTCGCTCCGCCGCAGGAATGGCCGCCGCAGGAATGGCCGTCGGAGTCGCTGCCGAAACTTCCGCCGCATCCGGAATCGCCCCAATCGCCTCCGGCGGTTCGGTGGAGCGGCGACGCCATCGCCTGGAAACTTTCGACGCCCGACGCGATTGCGAGGCCCAGAATGGCGGCATTCGAGAGCGGCCGGTCTCGCGGAACATCCCGTGCCGCCCGCGCTCCGTTCAATCCCGCCCAGGCCGAAATTCCTTCGAGGCCCTTCAGGACTGCGTCGGTGCTGTGCCGTGGTTCCTGCAGCCAGGCCGCTGCGGCGTCATCGGCCGGGTAATGATGGAACGGACGGCCGAAGATGCGCCGCATGTCCCGGTCGTACGCTTCGGTATGAAGGATATGAGCGTGCCACGCCTCGTCGCACAACTCGCTGGTCGGCGCCACCATCCTGTCCGGGCTCGCCGCAGCAATCGCCAGGAACGCCAGATATTCGCAGACGGCGACTTCGGCGGTCGCCCAGTCCATTCCCACTTCGCGCCGTAGCCGGCGAAGCAGCGGTGCACGATAGATATCCGAGATCGCCTGCACCTGGTCTGCGCGGATCCGGAAATGTCCGATCGTATCGACCTGGATGACCCGTCGACGATGGCGTTCTCTGATCGTATCCGAAATTTTACCGAGCGCTTTAGCTCCAGACAAGGCAAACTGAAAAATAGAGGAAAGAGTCCTGACTGCCGTCATCTTTCACCACATTCTTATTCCCTACGGCCGAATTGCCGTTGGCATTACTTGATCTTCGCGGGGAATATGTGAGAAAGCGGACTTCAGAACAAACGGAAATAATACAGGGCTAACGCCGCGAGCCATGCGCAGACGGGCTAAGAGCAATCGATATTCTGGTCGCGAAGTTCCGGCACCGCCCGGTAGCACCGTCATCCCCGCTCGGGCGGGAATGACGGTGGAGTCGAGGCGGGCAGCCCTTAAAGCAGCTCGGCGATCTGCACCGCGTTGAGCGCCGCGCCCTTCAGCAGCTGGTCGCCGGCCACGAACAGGGCGATCGACCGGCCCGAGGGATCGGAGATGTCGGCGCGGATGCGGCCGGCCAGGATGTCGCCCTGGCCCGAGGCGTCCTTCGGCATCGGGAAATAGTTCGCTTCCGGATCGTCGACCACGCGCACCCCCGGTGCCGTGGCCAGGATCCGGCGGACCTCGTCGGGCGAGATCGGCCGTTCGAACTCGACATCGAGCGCGATCGCATGGGCGCGGAGCACCGGCACGCGGATGCAGGTCGAGCTGATGCGGATCGAGGCATCGCCGAAGATCTTGCGGGTCTCCTTGACCATCTTCAGCTCTTCCTCGTTATATCCGTTCGCCGGATCGATCCTGGTGTTATGGCTGAACAGGTTGAACGCGTAGGCGTGCGGGAAGATTTTGGGCTCGTGCGTCTGGCCCGCCAGGTAGG
This sequence comes from Aliidongia sp., assembly GCF_035943795.1. NCBI lineage: Bacteria > Pseudomonadati > Pseudomonadota > Alphaproteobacteria > Rhodospirillales > Dongiaceae > Aliidongia > Aliidongia sp. The sequence goes on from NZ_DASZBY010000017.1 coordinate 25,811, forward strand.
CGCGGGTCGAATCTTCGAGCTCGGCCATGCCGGCGGCACCGGCGCCGGACGCTGCCTGGTAGGTCGCCGCGATCAGGCGCTTGATCGGGTTCACCCGATGGATCGGCCAGAGCGGCGTTATCGCGATGATGGTCGAGCAGTTCGGGTTGGCGATGATGCCCTTGTGGTGCTTTACCGTCTCGGGATTGACCTCGGGGATCACCAGCGGGACGTCGGCATCCATGCGGAAGGCCGAGGAATTGTCGACCACCACGGCACCGTTGCGAACCGCGACCGGCGCATATTCGCGCGAGATGGCGCCCCCGGCCGAGAACAATGCGATGTCGACGCCGCGGAACGCCTCGGCGGTCAATTCCTCGATCTTGAGCTCAGTGCCCTTGAAGGTCATCGTTTTCCCGGCCGACCGCTTGGAGGCGAGCAGACGGAGCTCGGCCAGCGGAAAGTCACGCCCCTCGAGGAGCTGCAGGAATTCGACACCGACGGCCCCGGTGGCACCGACGATGGCGACGACAGGCTTCGACATGGCTCAAAAGATCCTTCGACCAGATTTCCCGGATGAAACTTACCGGCAGCGCGGCATTTTCAAGCAGTTCGTTACCTTGTCAATTTCGCGCTGCAACAGAAGATTTTCGCTTCTCGCTCGCACTTGGCCGCCAGTCTGCCTACACTCCGCCCGCAACCGCCTGTTATCGTTGGAAGGAGTAGGGTGTGGCCCGCGACAAGGACGCGAATTATCCGGTCGAGCTCCGCGCCCCGGACATTTCCCGGTGGCGCCAGGGGAATATCGGAATTCCCTTCATGACCACGCTCGACAGCGGCCGGCCCGGCCCGCATGCGATGGTCAACGCCATTACCCATGGCAACGAGCTGTGCGGCGCGCTCGCGATCGAGTTCCTCGACCAGACCGGATTCAAGCCGGTGCGCGGCCGGGTGACGCTCGGCTTCACCAACGTGGCGGCCTTCGACAATTTCGATCCGGCCCAGCCGAACGCCTCGCGCTTCATCGACGAGGATTTCAACCGGGTCTGGGACATCGAGGCGCTCGACGGCACGCGGCGCTCGGCGGAGCTGGCCCGGGCGCGGGAGATCCGGCCGCTGATCGACCGGGTCGATTACCTGCTCGACATCCATTCCATGCAGCACGCGACCCCACCGCTGATGCTGGCCGGCATGCAGGACAAAGGCGTGGCACTGGCCCTGCGGGTCGGCGAGCCGGAATTCATCGTGCGCGACCAGGGCCATGCCGCCGGGCGCCGCATGCGCGACTATGCGGCGTTCGACGACCCGGCGAGCCTCAAGGCAGCCCTGCTGGTCGAATGCGGCCAGCATTGGGCATCGAGCTCGTTCACCGTGGCCCGCGACGTGACCCTGCGCTTCCTCGCCTGCCTCGACCTGCTCGAACCCGGCTACGCCGCACAGCACATGCCGAAGGCGACGCTGCCGAAGCCACGGGTGATCGAGGTGACCGAGGCGGTGACGATCGAGACCAACAGCTTCAGCTTCGTCGAGCCGTTCGAGGGCCAGGAGATCATCGCCAAGGCCGGCACGGTGATCGGCCATGACGGTGGCCGCGAGATCCGTACGCCCTACGACGAGTGCGTGCTGATCATGCCGTCGCGCCGGCTCGCCAAGGGCCAGACCGCCGTCCGGCTCGGCCGCTTCGTCGCCTGAGGTCGAACTAGGCGCGCTTCGGCATCAGGCCCGGCATCGCGTGCAGCACGGCGTGGAGTGCAAAGCCGATGAACATCACGCCCGACGCCCGGGTGATCCACAGTTCGTAGCGGCGATAGACCCGCCGCACGGTGGCGGCGCCGATGATCGCGAGCAGGACGGCATAGGCCGCGAGGAATCCCAGGAAGGCGGCGCCGAGCAGCATCGGCATGCTGGCCCAGGTCAATTCCGACGCGTGGCCGCCCAACAGTGCCGTGAAGGTGGCGACCGCGACGGGATAGCTCTTGGGGTTGGTCACGCCGAAGGCGAGGCCACGGATCAGCGGCCGACCGACGCTGGTATCGAGCGTGCCTTCCGCGGTGCGCCGCGCCCGGACCGCGCGCCAGCCGAGCCAGAACAGGTAGCCGCCACAGAACAGGCCCAACACATCGAACAGGAAGGTGCCGATCGCCTGCGCGCCGATGATCGCGACCAGGGCCAGCCCCGACCACAGGAGATCGCCGAACATATGCCCGCCCAGGAAGCGCGCGCCCGCCCCACGGCCCTGGCTGGCGCCGATGCCGAGCAGGGCCAGAACCGCCGGCCCCGGCGTGATCACATAAGCGGCGCCGGCCACTCCGGCGGCGAACAACAAGCTCGAATCCATCGACATCTCCGGCGCGTGACAGCCGGACCAGCGGACCAGATGCAGCGACGGCGGGCAAGACCTTCCTCGCCGACCCCTTGCATAGCTGCTCGCGGTGACGCATATCGGCCGTAACGAATGATCGGTCCAGAAGAGAGTCGAAGACCCCAATGGCGCATCCGAACCTGCCGAAGGACGAGGTGGTCGAACGGTTGACCCGCGTGTTCCGCCGCGAGGGCTACGAGGGCGCCAGCCTGGCGCGCTTGTCCGAGGCGACAGGTCTCGGGCGGTCTAGCCTCTATCATCATTTCCCGCGCGGGAAGGAAGACATGGCCGAGGCCGTGCTGGCCGCGTCGCGCGACCGCATCGCCCGCCTGGTCCTGGTCCCGCTTGCCGCGGACGGGACTGTCCGCGAGCGGTTCGTGGCCATGGCCCGCGGCTTCGGCGAGTTCTACGGCAACGGCAACCAGGCATGCCTGACCGAACTGTTCGGCATCGGCACACCCGGCAAGCAGTTCATTCCCGTGCTGACCATCGGCATCGCGCGAATGAAGCAGGCGATCGGCGACGTGCTGGTCGAAGCAGGATTCGACGACGCCCTGGCCCAGCGCCGCGCCGAGGATGCGCTGATCGCCATCCACGGCGCGCTCGTACTGTCGCGCGCCGGCGGTTCCACTGCCCTGTTTCAGCGCGTCCTCGAAGAACTGCCCGACCGGTTGCTCAGCTAACCATCTCGTAAATTGGCGAGGGCGGCCCTTGACTCAGTCGGCATGATGAAATATGTACCGATCGTTCGGTACATATTTTCCAGGAGTTTCCGATGAGTGCAGTTGCCCAGCCTGCCCAGCCGATCGTGTTCTACGGTTTCCCCAAATCCGGCCACGCCCATCGGGTCGGACTGTTCCTGTCGCTGCTCGACCTGCCGCACGAGGAAATCGTGATCGATCTGGCCAACAAGCAGCAGAAGCAGCCCGAATTCCTGGAGTTGAACGGCTTCGGCCAGGTTCCCGTGATCGACGATGCGGGCACGATCGTGGCGGATTCGAATGCGATCCTGGTCTATCTCGCGATCCGCTACGCCGACGAGAGCTGGCTGCCGCGCGATCCGGCATCGGCGGCCCAGGTGCAGCGCTGGCTGTCGGTCGCGGCCGGGCAGATCGCGGCCGGCCCCGCCGCCGCCCGCATGGTGACGGTGTTTGGCGCGCCGTTCGACCATGACCGGACCAAGGCGATCGCCGACGCCCTGTTCGCGATCATGGAGCGGCACCTGACCGACCGCCTCTTCCTGGTCGGCAACGGCCCGACCATCGCCGACATCGCCGGCTACAGCTACATCGCCCATGCGCCGGAGGGCGGTGTTTCGCTGGCACCCTATCCCCATATCCGGGCATGGCTGGCCCGGATCGAGGCCTTGCCCCGGTTCGTCGCCATGCCCGCGACCAAGGCCGGTCTCGCCGCCTGACCCGCAGCGGCGGAGGGGGCTGGCCCCTCCGCCGCAGTTCGGAGCGCACCATGTCCGATACGTTCATCCCACTCGACGGCTGGGGCCACGACGAGGCGCCGTTTCACGAAGGCGAGCGCGCCATCCAGCGCCGCGTCGGCGTCGAGACGAAGATGGGGCCGCACGGCCGCCGCGCCATCCGGTCTTTCATGCCCGACCAGCATCGCGAGTTCTTCGCCCAGTTGCCGTTCCTGATCGCCGGCACGGTCGATCGTACGGGTCAGCCCTGGGCGTCGATCCTGACAGGCCGCCCCGGCTTCCTGGCGACACCGGACGATCGGACGCTGACGGTCGCGGCCCTGCCGCCGACGGGCGATCCGCTGAACGCAGGACTGGTGCCTGAATCGCCGATCGGCTTGCTCGGCATCGAACTGCCGACCCGGCGGCGCAACCGTGCCAACGGCATCGTCACGCGCCTCGGACCGAACGGCTTCATCGTGGCAATCCGCCAGAGCTTCGGCAATTGTCCGAAATACATCCAGGCGCGCACGCCGGAAACCGTCGGCATCCCTTCGACCGGCGATGCGCCTCGGATCAGCGACGGACTCGACGAGACGGACCGGGCCCTGATCGCCGGTACCGACACGTTCTTCATCGCGACCGCCCACACGGCGCCCGCGGCCGGCTTCGCCGGCGGCGTCGACGTCTCCCATCGCGGCGGCAAGCCGGGTTTCGTCCGGGTCGAGGGCAATCGCCTGACGGTGCCGGACTTCATCGGCAATTTCTTCTTCAACACCCTGGGCAATCTCGCGGTCGAGCCACGCGCCGGTCTGCTGTTCCCGGATTTCGCGACGGGCGACCTGCTCTATCTGGCCGCGACGGGCGAGATCGTTTGGGACGGGCCGGAGGTCGAGCAGTTCACCGGCGCCCAGCGGTTGATGCGGCTCGACGTCACCCGGGCGATCCGCCTGACCGGCGCCTTGCCGTTCCGCTGGTCCGCGCCGGAATATTCCTCGGTCCTGGACCGGACCGGCCAGTGGGGCGCCACGGAACAGTAACGCGGCATTTGTTCCGTCAGGCCGCGACGTCGACGGACGCGACGTCGAACGCGGCGGTCCGCTCGATGACGGTTTCCCGCAGGATCTGCGCCAGATGGCTGACCGCAGGCGGCGGATCGGCCTCGGCGGCATAGAGCACGAGCGGGATCGTCGGTAGTGCCGGCAGGCCCGTCGTCGCCGGATCCAGGATCGAGAGCGTCTTGGGCAGGCTGATCGCCGTCCTGATCGTGATGCCGAGCCCCGCCTCTGTCGCTGCCCAGAGGCCCGCGAGGCTGGGGCTGGTGAAGACCAGCCGCCACGGAATGCCCGCCTGGTCGAGGGCAGCGACGCCCGCCGCGCGGAACACGCACGGCAGTTCGAACGCGACGAGCGGCAGCGGTTCCGCACCAAGCGCCCCGACATTGCCCCAGCCCGGCCGACCGATCCAGGCGATCGAAAGATCGGCAAGGGTCGTGGCATGCGGGGTCTTCCCGCTGCCGCCCCAGCCCAGCGCCAGATCGAGCTCGCCGGTCAGCGTCCGCTCCAGCAGGTTCGCATTGCGCTCGGCCCGCACCTCGACGCGCACCTTCGGGTTGGCGCGCGCAAAGCGGCCCAGCACGGCCGGCAGCCAGCTTTCGGCGAAATCCTGCGGCAGGCCCAGTCGCACCCAGCCTTCGACGTCCGAACTGCGCAGGCTGTCCACTGCCTCGTCATTCAATTCCAGAATGCGCTTGGCGTAGCTGTGCAGGCTTTCCCCGGCCGTGGTCAGCGACAGGCCGCGACCGGCCTTCTGCACGAGCACCTGTCCCACCTGGTCTTCGAGCTTGCGCAGCTGGGTGCTGATCGCCGATTGGGAGCGGCCGAGCCGTTCCGCCGCCTTCGCGAAGCTGCCCAGTTCGAAACCGGTCACGAATGTCCGCAGCACGTCCATGTCGAGATTGGTACGGGTCAGCATTGTTCGATTTCTCCGATGCATGCCTTCTTAACTTCGCAATTTTCAGAAGCATCATTCGTCCATACCTTCCTCTTCGTCAAGCGCTCGATCCCGGGCGCTCCCCGAACCGGAGGGCATCATGCCATTCGTTCTCATCAAGATCGCCGGCCCGACATTGGCGGCGGAGCAGGTTCGCCGGCTGCAGGAAGCCACGACCGACCTGATGGCCGGCGTGCTGGGCAAGAAGCCCGAACTGACCGCCGTGCTGGTGGAGCAGGTCGCCATCGCCGGCTGGTCCGTCGGGCGTGCGCCGGCGTGCGCCGCCGCCCATCTCGACGCCAAGGTGACCGCCGGCACGAATTCGGCAGAAGAAAAAGCCCGCTTCATCGCCCAGGCGAACGCGCTGTTGCGCGGCGTGCTCGGCGCCGACCTGCCGGTCGCGAGCTACGTCGTGGTCGACGAGTTGCCCGCCGATGCGTGGGGTTACGACGGCCTGACCCAGGACCATCGCCGCCAGGCGGCAAGCCGCGCCGCGGCATGAAACCCACCCCGATTTCCGGAGATCGATCATGAATGCATTCCTGCGGCCGGCGTCCCGCTCGGCCCTCGTCCTGCTGGCCCTTGCCGGCCTCGGCGCTTCGATCGCGCAGTATGATCCCAACGTCGCATCCGCCGAGCTGGTGCTGACCCGCTGCTGGTCCTATGCCATCGCGATCGGCCTCGCCGTGGCGGCGCGCCTGGCGCCCTCGCCCCGGATCGGCGGCGGCTTTGCGCTGCTGAGCGGCGCGGCGTTGCTGTTCGCCACGGCCGCCGCCCTGGTACAGGTCGCCGTCTCGTCCGGAATGGACGAGAGCATCGGCTTCACCGGCTACAACGCGGCGTTTTCGCTGCTGCTCGCGGTGCTGGCCCTCGGCGACGGGTTGGCGAAGATCGTGCTGCCCCAGCGCAATGCAGCGCCGGCATCTGTCCGGTTCATGGCGCAGACGGCCCGGCCGTGACGGATGGCGGCGTCAGAGATCGGCCGCGAGCGCCGCGCGCACCGGCTCCGGCACCAGGGCGATGTGACCATAGTTCGGATGGTCGAAGCCCAGCAGTATCTGGGCGCCCGCGGTGCGAAACGCTTCGATCGCGGTCGGAGTCAGCGGAAAATGGAAGAACTGCACCGAGGACGCCTTGCCTTCCGGCGAGGTGTTCTCGCGGTGCGGATCGGGAATGCCGCGGATCTGGTCGTCGCCCGCCTGCAGAAAGGTCTTGTGCTCGATGCCGCCGATGCGGTTGAGCTGGGTCATGCGCCGGGTCGGCTCGTCGATTTCGAACATCACGGTCGCGACCAACTCGCCGCCGGTCGGCACGAGCGGCCCGTAGGCTTCGATTTCCTCGGCGATCTGCGGCTCGCCGCCATTCTCGATATAGACCATCTCGAGAATCTGGTGACGGATCGTCTCCCAATTTTCGAAATAGAAGGTCGCGAACGGCCCGACCTCGACCCGGCGATGCTGCTTCAGCACGGACATCCGGGTACGCTGGTCCTTGCGGATCGGCAGATAGTCAGCGCGGTCGAGGATGTCGGCGCGCTCGATGCTGCGTTTCGGGCTGGTCATGATGACGTCCTTCGTTATCCGCCGACGAGGCCATAGGCCTGGGCGAACAGCTGAACCGGATGGGCCTGGGCCGGCAGCGGCGCATCGCCGGCCAAGCGCTCGATCCCCTGCAGGATATGGGTCGCCGCGAGCGGACATTCCGACGCCACGAACGGATTTTCGTTATTGACCGCCGCGCGGGCGACCGGACGGCCAACCTTGAGAGCCACCTCGAAATTGCCCTCCATCACGCCCCACGACCCGCCATGGCCGGAGCAGCGCTCGACCACGTCGATCTTAGTGTCGGGAATGAGCCGCAACAGCTCGGCCGCCTTCTGGCCCATGTTCTGCGCGCGCGCATGGCAGGCGATATGGACGGTGACGCCGCCCGGCAGGGCTTCGAGGCCGGGCGCCAGCCCCTCCTTCCTGGCGATGGCGACGATATATTCGCTGATGTCGCTCGTATGTTCCGACAGACGCTTCACATCCGGATCGTCGGGCAGGATCAGCGGCCATTCGAACTTCAGCATCAGCGCGCAGGACGGCACGAGGGCGATGACCTCGTAGCCCTCGTCGATGTAGCGCTGCAGCGCCTTCGACACGGTGCGCGCCCGGTCGGCCACGTCGGCGATGTCGCCGGCCTCGAGCTGAGGCATGCCGCAGCAGGCCGGATAGGCCACCTCGGTCTCGACGCCGTTATGGGCCAGGATGGCCCGGGCCGCGAGGCCGATGGCCGGATCGTTGAATTCGACGAAGCAGGTCGCATAGAGCACGGCCTTGCGCCCGAAACCCGGGGCATCGCAATTGACTTTCGGCGCGTCGAGTGCCCGTTGCTGGAAAGTCTGGCCGGCATATTTCGGCAATTCCGCGTCGCGCGCGATGCCCGCCACCGCCTGCAGCACCGGCCGGGTCAGGCCATTGTGCCGGTCGGACGCCCAATTGGCGATCGGCGCCACCAGCGAGGCGAACTTGCCGTTGCGATCGGTATGGGTCAGCGCCTTGTTGACCTTGTCGAGCTTGCCCTCTGCCAGTTCCGCCGCCCGGTAGCGCAGCATCAAGTGCGGGAAATCCAGGTTGAACTCGTGCGGCGGCACATAGGGGCACTTCGTCATGAAGCACAGGTCGCACAGCGTGCAGGCATCGACGACGGGCTTGTAGTCCTTGGGATCGACCGCATCCAACTCGCCGGTCGCGGAATTGTCGGCCAGATCGAACAGGCGGGGAAACGAGTCGCACAGATTGAAGCAGCGCCGGCAGCCGTGGCAGATGTCGAAGACGCGATGCATCTCCTTCTCGATCACCGCCATGTCGTAGAATTCGGGATTCTGCCATTCGATCGGATGGCGAATGGGCGCTTGCAGACTGCCTTCGGCCATGGGCCCGCTCCCTCTCGTGCCGAGGTTCTCGTCGTGTCGGTGGAGCGAAAGGCCGGCGGGATAGCCCGCCGGCCTCCCGGTCGGTCAGGCGTTCAGGGAATCGAGCGCCTTCTGGAAGCGGCCGGCGTGCGAGCGCTCGGCCTTTGCCAGGGTCTCGAACCAATCGGCGATCTCGTCGAAGCCTTCCTCGCGCGCGGTCCGCGCCATGCCCGGATACATGTCGGTATATTCGTGCGTCTCGCCGGCGATGGCCGCCGCCAGGTTCTTGTCGGTCGGACCGATCGGCTTGCCGGTCGCCGGGTCGCCGACGACTTCCAGGAACTCCAGATGGCCGTGGGCATGGCCCGTCTCGCCCTCGGCGGTCGAGCGGAACACGGCGGCCACGTCGTTGAAGCCCTCGACGTCGGCCTTCTGGGCGAAATAGAGGTAACGGCGATTGGCTTGGCTTTCGCCCGAAAACGCTTCCTTCAGATTGCCTTCGGTCTTGCTTCCCGCGAGCTTGCTCATCGCGTGCCTCCCCAGGGGGTTGATCATCGGGCGCGGGCGGGTCCGCCCAAGCGCTCCCGGGGATGATGTATCAGCCGCGGACGGCGCGTCAACCGCTTTGGAACGATTCTAAAATACCGGGAGGAACCGGTGAATGCCGTCCGGGACTCAAGCCTTGGCGGCGGCCCTGGCGCGCGGACCGGCGAGACGGCCGGCGTCGGATTTGTTGCGGCGCTTATGGATGACCAGCGTAACCTGATCCTCGACGACGGTGATCTTCTTTTCCGCTTCGGCCGGCAGCGGGATCTTGGCACCGATCGCCTGCATGATGACCGCCGCCGCCAGGTCGGCTTCGGAGATTTCGTGCTCGACGATCTCGCCGTCGATGGTCTCGACGGCGAGCGTGACGGAAATCCGCGCGCCTTCGTGGATGACGTAGCGGGAAATCTGCCCGACGGTCAGGGGGCGACCCAATTTCCGGTAGAAGCTCGCCAACGCCGCAACGACCTCCTGATCATTGTACATCATGACGCGCATCTCTATTGGCATTGCCGTTTCCCCGCGGTTACCCCGTGCCGATTCTAGGCCGAGCAGTGCATGGCCGACAAGCGTGCTGAGGATTGGCTTTGCCCCGTCCGCGGCACTCCGTCATGCTGGGCGGCCCATCGAGCCCTTCTTGCCGGACCCGACCATGGAGAAGCGTTTCCAGCGCCGCATCGAGGATTTCCAGTGCCTGCACTGCGGCCGGACGGTCACGGGCAACGGCTTCACCAACCATTGCCCCGCCTGTCTCTGGAGCCGGCACGTCGACGTCAATCCGGGCGACCGGGGCGCCGAATGCGGCGGCGCCATGCGGCCGGTGGGGCATGAAACGGTCCGCGGACGGATCATGATCCTGCACCGCTGCGAGACCTGCGGATTCGAGCGGCGGAACCAATTGGGCAAGGACGACGACATGGCGGCGCTCATCCGGCTGGCGGGCGAGAATGCCGGACGCGCGGTGCGCGGGCGCTGATGTACACGATCCCGCCTCATCTCCAATGAAAGCTTAAGTCTCCAGCTGCTATCACGCTACAATCCCAGATCGTGAGCGACGGCGCGCCCGAGGACTATGCAGAGACCACTCAAGCTACGTACGTCCATCGTCCTGACGTTTGGGGGGCTCGCTTTCCTGACGATGACCCTCGTCGCCCTCATCGTGGGCAGCAGCTCGCGCACTCTCGCCGAGCGTGATGCGCGCCTGCGCCTGAATGCCGCCGCGGTCCAGGTCCGCAACCGGCTCGACCAGGACATGTTCGAGCGCTTTCGCGACATAAGGAATGCCGCGGCGCTGTCACCCCTGTTCACGGAAGGCAATGCGCCGCTGCGGCGCGCCTGGTTCGATCGCATCCTGTCGACATATCCGGACTATGCCTGGCTGGGTTTCGCCAGCCTGGACGGCACCGTCGTGACCTCGGCGAACGGCGTGCTGGAAGGCCAGTCGGTCGCGGCCCGCCCCTGGTTCCGGGAAGGCAGCAAGGCCCCGTTCGTCGGCGACGTGCATTCCGCGCTGCTGCTCGAAAAGGTGCTGCCCAACCCGTCGGGTGAACCGATGCGGTTCGTCGATGTGGCGACGCCCGTGATGGATCCGGAGGGCCGCACGATCGGCGTGCTGGGCGCCCATCTCAGCTGGCAATGGGCGCGGCGCATCCGCCAGACCGTGACCGCCTCGCTCGACGAGGGCGATCAGGGCATCGAGATCTTCATCCTCGATCACGCCGGCACGGTGCTGCTGGGCCCCGATACCTTCGTCGACCATCCCTTGAAGCTTGCCGGGCTCGCTGCGCCTACGGTCGCGGCCCAGAGCCGGCTCGTCGTCTGGCCGGACCAGCAGCCCTACCTGACCACCACCGTAGCCACCGAAGGCTACCTGAGCTTTCCCGGTCTCGGCTGGTCGGTGACGATCCGCCAACCGCGCGCGATCGCCTTTGCCCAGGCCCAGGCGATCCAGCGTCACGTGCTGTGGATCGGCCTCGGTGCCGCCCTGCTGGTCGCGGCGATCGCCTGGCTGCTGGCGGGGCGCCTGACCCGGCCGCTGACCACGCTCAGCGAGGCCGCCCATCGCATCAGAAAGGGCGAAGCAGGCGTCACCCTGCCACGCCTGCGCGGCTTTTTCGAGGTGGCCTCGCTCGCTCACTCGCTGAATGCCATGACCACGACCCTGGAGCGCCAGCGCAGCGACCTGACCGATCTCAACGCGACGCTCGAGATGCGGATCGCGCGGCGGACGGCCGCTCTCAACCTGATGCAGGAAGTCGCTACCGCCGCCAACGAGGCGGACGACCTGGATACCGCCGTCCGATTCGGGCTCGACCGGCTCTGCGCGCATCTGGGCTGGCCGGTCGGCCATGCCCGCCGCATCGCCGCGGGCCCCGCCGGACGTGCCGCTCCAGCCACGATCGATCTCTGGCATCTCGACGACCCGGACCGGTTCGCACCGTTCGTGGTCGCGACCCAAGGTTTCGCCTTCGCGGAAAACGCCGGCCTGGCCGGCGCCGTCATCGCGCAACGGGCCCCCGTCTGGCAGGCCGACGTAGGGCGCGTAACCGGCTTCAGGCGCCAAGCGGTGGCAGAGGCCTGCGGCCTGGTGACCGCACTCGCTTTTCCGGTGGTCGCGGGCGGGCGAACCGAACTGGTCGTGCAGTGTTTTGCCGACCGACCGATCGCCGAGGATGCCGAAAGCCTGTCGATCGCGGGCTTCGTCGGCCTGCAATTGAGCCGGGCGGCTGAACGGCTCGCGGCCGCCGACCGGCTGGCCGAGCGCGAGGGGCGCCTGACGGCGATCTACGACAGCGTGCTCGACGGCATCATCACGATCAACCCATCCGGCTCGATCGAAACCATGAATCGCGCAGCCGAGCGCGTGTTCGGCCATCCGCCGGGCAGCCTGCTTCGCCGGAACCTTCGCCTGCTGATGGCGGAACCCTTCGCCTCCGCCTACGAGAGCGAGCTGATGCGCCACCTGGCCGACGGCGGCGGCGACTTTCTCGGAACCGTTCGGGAATTGGAGGGGCTGCACGCCGATGGAACACGGTTTCCGATGGAGGTCGCCTTCACGGCCGCCACCATCGGCGAGCGGCGCCTGCTGGTCGCCGCCGTGCGCGACATCACCGAGCGGCGCGCGATCGAACGGCTCAAGAACGAGTTCGTGTCGACCGTCAGCCACGAGTTGCGCACGCCGCTCACGTCGATCTCGGGCGCGCTTGCCCTCATGGCCAAGGGAACCGCCGGCACGCTGCCCGACAAGGCCCTGGGCCTCGTCGCCATCGCACGCTCCAACTGCGACCGGCTGGTGCGCCTGATCAACGACATCCTCGACCTCGAGCGCATCGAGGCGGGCAATCTCGTCTTCGAGTTCGAGGTAGTCGACATCGCCGATCTGCTCGATCGCCTCGTTCGCGAGACCGCCGAATTCGCCCAAAAATACAATGTCGAACTGGAGATTGCGCCGGCAGTGCCGGAGGTCATGGTCTGGGGCGACCGGCATCGCCTGATGCAGGTGCTGGCCAACCTGGTTTCGAACGCCGTCAAATTCTCGCCCGACGCCGGGACAGTGACCGTCGGCGCCACGCTCGAAGACGGCAAGATCCATGTGACGGTGACCGACCGGGGACGCGGCATTCCCGACGAATTCAAATCGCGCATCTTTCAGAAATTCGCCCAGGCGGATGCGTCCGACAGCCGGCAGAAGGGTGGTACGGGACTGGGCCTGTCGATCGTGAAATCGATCGTCGAGCGCCATGGCGGGACGGTCGGCTTCTCATCGCAATCCCAAGTCGGATCGACGTTCTGGTTCGATCTGCCTGAAAAACATGCGCCCTTGACCGCCCCCGGCCTCCCCGCGGAGGAGTCGCGGCGCAAAGTCCTGATCTGCGAGGACGACAAGGATGTCGGGCACATTCTGACGCTGCATCTGGAGCAGGCCGGATACCAGTCCCTGTGGGCGCACACTGCCGCCGAAGCTCGCGAGTTGCTGCGGCAGCACGACTTCGTCGCGATGACGCTCGACCTGGGCCTGCCAGACCAGGACGGGCTCCAACTTCTGAACATGATCAAGGCCGACCCGGCGACCGCCACGATGCCCGTCGTCATCGTCTCGGGCCGGGCCGACGCCGGCGGCGACCGGCTGGGCATCGCCGACTGGATCACCAAACCGGTCATGCCCGAACGGCTGATTGCCGCGCTGGACCAGATCCGGTCCAGCCGGGATCGGCCGACGGTATTGCATGTCGAAGACGATCCGGACATCGTGGATCTGGTCTCGGCTGCACTGCAATCGAAGGCCGACCTCGTCGCAGCCGGGTCCTTGGCCGCTGCCCGCCTTGCGCTGGAACAGGCGCGCTTCGACGTCATCGTGCTCGACGTCGGCCTGCCGGACGGGTCCGGACTGGACCTGCTCGATACGATCGATGCGATGGAAGGCGGCCCGAAGCCGGCGGTCGTTCTGTTTTCGGCACAGGAGCCGCATCCCAGTCGACGGGACGAAATGGCGGCAGTGCTTGTAAAATCCCAGGCGAGCCTCGATCATCTTGCGGACATGATCGGGCAGGCACTGACCCAGCGGCGGGCATCCAGCCCTCGCCAACCGACCGGATGACGACACGCCATGAATGAACCGCTGAAGCGTATCCTGCTGGTCGAGGACGACCCGGACGTTCAGACCATCGCATCGATGGCGCTCATCGATATCGGCGAGTTCGATCTGACGGTCTGTTCGTCGGGCCGCGAGGCGCTCGAGCGGGTTGCGGGGATCAAGCCCCAGATGATCCTGCTCGACGTGATGATGCCCGACATGGACGGCCCATCGACGCTGGAGGAGATCCGGCGCCTGCCGCTCAGCCCGCAGCCGCCGGTCATCTTCATGACCGCGAAGGTGCAGCCCCAGGAACAGCAGCGCTATCTGAGCCTGGGCGCCATCGAAGTCATCGCCAAACCGTTCGATCCCGTGACCCTGGCGGATCAGCTGCATGCCGCCTGGGCGCGCCTGGACGACGGCGCATAGGCGGCTAGGCGGGCGCGGCCTCCGGATAGATCTCCACGAGCCTGGCAAAGGATGCGCGCATCTGCGCCATCAGGCGGCCCACCGCCTCGCCCAGCGCGCCCGGCGGCAGGTCGGGCGCCTCCATTTCGAGCGCGCCCGCCATCTCACCCAGTTTGGTCAGCCCGATCGAGCCGCTGCTGCCCGCCATCTGGTGGGCGATCGCCTTGATGCGCGCCGGGTCGGGCGCCTGCTGCAACGCCGTCAGCGCCTGCAGCAGCTCCGCGCCGTGGGAAAGCTGCGCCGCCACGACCTTGACGACCCGCTCGCGACCCAGTCGCTGCTCCAGAATAGTGAGGATCGTCTGATCTAAAACCGCATCGCTCATGGCAATCGCCCCTTCGTTGTCCCTCGAATTCCCGCTCAAGCGCCGCCGGGCAACCGGAACGGCAGGACGTTGCCCCCCTGGTCGCTTTCCAGCGCCCACTCGACCGCCTGGGCCAGATCGGCCCGGCGGAACGGCTTGCGGAGGGTGACGAGTGCCCCGTCCGGGTCGTCGGCCAGTGCCGGGTCTGCATAGCCGGTGATCAGCAGCACGGCGATATCCGGCAGCCGCTTGCGGATCTGCCGGACCAGCTCGCGGCCGTTCATCCCGGGCATGGCGACATCGGCCGCGACGATGTCGATCTCGATGCCCTGTTCCAGCAGCAGCAGCGCTTCGCTGCCGCTGCCCGCCTCGGTCACGATGCAGCCGATTTCCCGGAGCATCATGCCGGTCACCTCGCGCACCGCCGGATCGTCGTCGACCAGCAGCAGGCGGATGCCGGCGAACTCGTTTTCGTCCGGCATGATCGGATCGGGCACCGCCGCTTCCGGCAAGGCCTCGGCACGCGGCAGATAGACCCGGATGGTGGTGCCCATGCCCACCACGCTGTCGATCTCGACTCCGCCGCCGGACTGACGGACCACGCCATAGACCATCGACAGGCCGAGGCCGCTGCCCTTGCCGACCTCCTTGGTGGTGAAGAACGGCTCGAACGCGCGAGCGCGAACGTCGTCGGTCATGCCCGACCCGGTGTCCGCGACGCTCAGCACGACATAGTCGCCCGGCTTCAGATCGGCATCGCCGCCGCCCCGATGCAGCAGGTTCCGGGTCTCGATTGTCAGGGTGCCGCCGGCCGACATGGCATCGCGCGCATTGATCGCGAGGTTCAGCAGCACGAGTTCGATCTGGCTCGGATCGACCAGGGCGGCCCACGGGTCGGCCGCCAGCCGCGGATCGATCGTGATGGTCGGGCCGATGGTTCGCGCCAGCAGATCGCTCAAGCCATCGACCAGCCGGTTGATGTCGACCGGCTTGGGTTCGAGACGCTGCTTGCGGGCGAAGGCCAGCAATTGGCTGACCAGCGTGGCACCGCGTTCGGCGGCACGGGCCGCGGTTTCCAGCGAGCGCGCCGCCGGATGGTTGCCGAGCCGCATCTGGGCCAGTTCGAGATTGCCGAGGATCGCGGTCAGCAGGTTGTTGAAGTCATGGGCGACGCCGCTGGTCAGCTGGCCGATCGCCTCGATGCGCTGGACCTGTTCGAGCTTGGCCTCGGCCTCGCGCCGTTCGACGATCTCGGACGACAGCAGCCGGTTCGCTTCCGCCAGTTCCGTCGTGCGTTCGATGACGCGGACCTCCAGCGTCTCGGTCAGGCGCTTCAGCGCCTCCTCGGCCTTGCGTCGCTCGGTCACGTCCGTGGCGGCGCCGATCCATTCGCGGATATGGCCATCCGGTGCCCGAACCGGCACGGCACGGGCCGCGAAGTCGCGCCAGGACGCGCTGGGCGCATGCCACAGGCGCCCGACCGTCTCGAACACGGCGCCGCGGGCGACCGACCCGCGAAAGTCCGCGACCAGGGTCGCGCGATCTTCCGGATGGACCATTTCGGCCCATCGCAGGCCCTCGTGCGCCGGCCAGGCCTGGGCGGTGAACGCCTGCCAGGATGGCTGAGGCTCGGTGAAGCGACCCTGGGCATCGGTCGTCCAGACGATCGCCGTGGTGGCTGAGATGAGCGAGCGATAGCGTTCCTCGCTGCGGCGCACCGCCACCTCGGCGTCGTATTGTTCCCGCTCGCGCCGGTCGATCGCCTCGACCAGATCGTTGAACGCCATGCCGAGCCGGCCGAAATCCGAGGTGCGATCGGACAGGTCGACCCGCACCCGGTATTCGCCGCGACTCCAGCGCTGCGCCGCGGCCAGCAGCGAGCCGATCGGCCGCCCGATGATGATGCGGCCGATCAGCCAGGCCGCGAGCAGGGCCAGCCCGATATCGAGCGCCACCAGCAGGCCGGCGCGTTCGCCGGCCCGGTCGAGCGAGGCGAAAGCGGCGGATTTCGGCAGGCCGACGCTGAGCCACAGCCCGTTCGGTGCCGATTTCAACGGAGCGATGCCCAGAATGCGGTCGACGTGATCGTCGTGGTTGACCCATTCAGACGTCGTCTCGTGCTCGGCCTGCAGGATGGCGAGCAACGGCGCCGCCGCCCGGCTGCCGATGCTGGCGCGACGCGGCAGGCGGGCGAGGTAGATGCCGTTGCGGTCGATCATGCAGATCGCCGTCTCCGGATCGAGACCCTTGGCCGCGAAATAATCATTGAGCCAGTCGAGGCTGAGCGTCGCGACCAGCACGCCGCCGCGCCGGCCCGGCGCCCCGTCATAGGCCAGCGCCAGCGGCAGGACGGGCCGCGGTCCATAGGTCGTATCATAGCCGCCGACGGCGAAGGTCCCGCTGCGCAGAGCCGTTTGAAAATACGGCTTGTCGGCGATCGACAGCGTGTCGGGCAGCGACCGGTCGGCACAGACGGGGTGGCCGGACGGATCGAAGATCGCGAGCGTCGAGAGTTCGGGATATTGCGTGACCAGGCGGCCGAGCGAGACCTTGCAGGCGGCCGCATCGCCACCGACGATCGAATTGTCGTTGGCGAGCGCCACCAGCAGGTTGCGCACGCCATCGATGATGCGGTCGGATTCGGCGGCGGCGAAGCGCGTCAGGGTCAAGGCATGCCGATGGATCTCGGTACGTTCCGAGGCCCTGAGGTCGTATTCATTATAGGCCTGGATGCCGATTGCCGGCAGCACGGCCAGAACCACCAGCAGAAACAGACGCGTCAGCAGGCTCAACAACGACCTCTCGGGTGCGGCACACGCATCTGCCATTCGATCGGAGATGACGGCAGCGGGCTTGGACCCAATATGCTATCGGCCCGAGGGCCAGCGCTCACCATAGCAGATTTCCGTTAAATACTTCTTTCCAGTGCAACCGGACATCCCCCGATGAACCTGCGTGATCTCGCCTATGCCGTGAGCCTGGCCGCCGACGGCCATTTCCGGCGCGCCGCCGAGCGCTGCAACGTCAGCCAACCGACTTTGAGCGCCCAGATCGCCAAGCTGGAGGACGAACTGGGCGTGCAATTGTTCGAGCGCAGCCCGCGCGGCGCCACGCCGACCCTGAACGGCCGCGCGCTGCTGCACCAGGCGGGGATCGTGCTGGACGAGGTCGAACGGCTGCGCGAACTGGCCCGCGCCGCCCATGATCCGCTGGTCGGGCCGTTCCAGCTGGGCGTCATTCCGACCGCGGGTCCCTACCTGATGCCCCGCCTGCTGCCGCTGCTGCAGGCGAATTGGCCGGCGCTCAAGCTGCATCTGCGCGAAGATCGCACCGATGCGCTGGTCGAGCGCCTGCGCGCCGGCGCGCTCGACGCCGCGATCCTGTCCACGCCGATCGAGGCCGAAGACCTGCGGACCGAGCCGCTGCTGGAAGAACGCATGCTGCTCGCCCTGCCCGCTGGTCACGCGCTCGCCCGCACGCCGCGGATCCGGCACGAGTCGCTGGCCGGCGCACCGGTCATGCTGCTGGAAGACGGCCACTGCCTGCGCGACCAGACCATGGCCTTCTGCCGCTCGACCGGCCTCGGCGCACGCAGCGACGTCCAGGCCGCGAGCCTGGAGACCTTGCGGCAGATGGTGATGGCGGGCATCGGCCTCGCCCTCATCCCGGCACTCGCGGCCGAGGCGCCGTTCGGCCTCGGCCCGATGGCGGTCTATCGCCGGTTCGAGGATCCGGAACCCAGCCGGACGTTGGTGCTGGCCTGGCGCCGCAGCTTTCCGCGCGGCGACGCGCTGCGCGGCCTCGCCAAGGCGCTGGCCGGCGCCCTGGCGGATGGCACGTAGTCCCCGGCTCAGGGCGCCTAGGTGCCGGCAGCTTCCTCCTCGGCCCGGGCTACCCACAGCAAGTGTGTTTCATACGTCCGCGTAGCCTGGTCGCCGGTGAGGAAGCCGGCGGAAACTATCCGTCCGACCGTTTCGGCGTAGCTGGGTGACGTGGCCAGCGCGTCGATGTCCGACTGCGATTGCCAAAGCGTCAGCACGTGGCAGCTTCCGCCATCGCGGAACATCAGCACGCCCTCGCAGCCCGGCTGTTTGCGGAACATCGGCAGTGAAATCTTTTCTGCGAAAGCCTCGTAGTCGTCCAGCTGCGCCGGCGACACCTTCGTGCTCCAGATCCGCGCGATCATTTTTCGTTCTCCGAGCCGGACGCAGGTGCCGGCTTGGCGTCGTTTTTCGGGACACCACCAGGGCGCCGGCCGGCGCCCTGGTGGTGGCAAGCCCGTCTAGCGGAAGCGGCCGCGCAGTTCGTCGACCGCCTTGACCAGGACGCCATTGTCGGTGCCGACCGCGACGAAGCGGAAGCCGGCATCCAGCCATTTCTGCGCCTCGGCCTCGTTGCCGGTCAGGTAGCCGGTCGGCTTGCCCGCCTTCCGGCACGCAGCCAAGACCCGGCCGATGGTTTCCTGGACGGCCGGATCCAGCTGGTTGCCCAGGTGGCCCAGCGATGCCGAAAGATCGGCCGGGCCGACGAAGACGCCGTCCACGCCGGGCACCGCGGCAATCGCCTCGATGTTCTCGACACCCTTCAGCGTCTCGATCTGCACCAGCACGCAGATTTCGTCGCCGGCAGCCTTGGGATAATCCTTGATGCGGCCATAGCCCGCCGCCCGGCTGCCGGTCGAGACGCCGCGGATGCCGTGGGGCGGATAGCGGGTCGCGGCAACGGCCGCGCGCGCGGCCTCGGCGGTTTCGACGAACGGGATCAGCAGGCTCTGCACGCCGATATCGAGGATGCGCTTGATCAGCACCGGATCGTTCCAGGCCGGCCGCACCACGGCCGAGGCGGTGCCGGTCTGCATCGCCTGCAGTTGCGCCACGATCGCCGGCAGCTCGTTGGGCGAATGCTCCGTATCGATCAGCACCCAGTCGAACCCGGCATGGCCAACCAGTTCGGCGACCATGGCGCTGCCAAGCGTACTCCACAGTCCGATCTGCCGCTGGTCTTGCGCCAACGCCCGCTTGAAACGATTTTCCGGAACCCGCATCGAGTCGATCCTTCCCTTGCTCAAACCTTGTAGCCAATCCGGATGCCGCCCCAATGCCGCCCCTGGACGACGATCGGCGCGGAGACATCCTTCATCGGCGCGAACTGCCCGCCCCCCATGTCGCGCCGATAGGTCTGCAACAGGAACGGCTTGGTATTGCGACCGGCGGCCAGGCCGACTCGGTCGTTGAACATGCGGCGATTCCGGCAATTCGCCGCATTCCAGACCGGATCGCTGCCCTGCGGCTGGGAAAACTTGCGGTTGTGGGTCGGCAGATAACCGTTGCGGTCGATCCCGGCGCAGAACACCACGCGCGGATCCAGGTTCAGCACCGGTTCCTGCACCGCCGGCAGGACCCGGTCGGTCAGGCTCACGAACCGGGTCATGACCTGGGCCGGGTTCGAACCGGCGACGGGCTCGTAGCGTTCGTCGAACAGATCGGCAAGCGTCATCCGGCCCTCCTTGATCGCGGTTTCGAACAAGGCGGTCGCCTGGGCCGCGGCCTTCTGGGCGGCCTGGATGAACGGCGTGTCGATGGTCTCGATACCGCTCGCCGCCGTCAGGCCGACCAGGTTCTCGGAAATGCCGACCAGCCTGTTCAGCCGCTCGCGCGCCTGCCGCAGATTGCCGCTCGTCGCCTTGACCCCGCCGGCCAACCCGTCGAGCACGTCGACGAACCGGCCGACCCGCCGATCGATCTGGCTTGCGGCATCGGCGATGCGGCCGGTCTCGGCATCGACCTCGTGAAAGGCGCGGTCGATGGTCTGGATCACGTCGCCGATCGTACCGGTCTCGCCCCGGACCCCTTCCGCCCGGGCGATGCTGCGGGCGGCATTCTCCAGCAGCTGGTTGGCCTTGCCGGTCAGGTCGGCCAGGGTCTGGGCGATAACGTTGGTCGCTTCGCTGGTGCGTTTGGCGAGCGCCTTCACCTCGGTCGCCACCACGGCGAAGCCCTTGCCGGCATCGCCCGCGCGCGCCGCCTCGATCGTCGCATTGAGCGCCAGCAGGTTGGTCTGCCGGGCAATCGCCTCGATGTCGGCCGCGACGCGGCCGACCGACGCCAGCGACTGCCCGAGCGCGCTCGCATCGGCCTTGATCGCACCGATCGCTTCGAGCAGCAAGCCGATGGCGGCCTGCGCATTTTCCATGGCGCGGCGCGAGGCGGCCATCTCGCCGGCCGAGCTTTTCGCGACCTGCTCGGCCGTCGCGACCGCAGCGCCGATCGTCCGGGTGGCGGAAATCATCTCGCCGTTCGCTTCGCTCAGCGTCGCGAAGGCGCGCGATTGCGCTTCGACCGTTTCGCTGACGCTGTCG
This sequence comes from Aliidongia sp., assembly GCF_035943795.1. Lineage (NCBI taxonomy): Bacteria > Pseudomonadati > Pseudomonadota > Alphaproteobacteria > Rhodospirillales > Dongiaceae > Aliidongia > Aliidongia sp. The sequence goes on from NZ_DASZBY010000017.1 coordinate 46,703, forward strand.
ATGACACCGGCGATGTCGGCCACTTCGAGCCCGACCGCCCCGGCCGCATCCGCCACGTCGCGAATGAATTTTTCCGAGTCTCGATCTCCGTCCATCAGCACTCCGCCCTGATCTCTGCGCCGTTTCTCGCGGCTTAGCCGGTTTCGCGTTCCGGGAGAACGAGCTTACCTGATCAGGCCGGAAAGGCCACAGGCGACGGCGCGTCCCGGTACCGACCGGGCCCGGACCGCTACAGCATGGCGAGCGGTTCGGGTCCCGTCGGTACCGGAAAGATCCGGTCGAGCACCGCCAGGACGTCCGGTTCGATTTCGAGATCGAGGGCTGCCCGGTTCTGCCGGACATGGTCCGGATGCACGGCCTTCGGAATCGCCGCCACATTCCCGCCGCGCAGCGTCCAGGCGAGCGCGAGCGTCGCCGCCGAAACACCCAGGTCGGCCGCGAGGCGGCCCAATTCCGGATGGCTCGCGAGATCGCCCTGCTCGACCGGCGAATAGGCCATGACGGAGACGCCCTGGTCACGGCACCAGGGCAGCAGGTCCCATTCGACACCCCGGCGCCCCAGATTATACAGCACCTGGTCGGTCGCCGCCCGACCGCCGGCCGCCACCCACCCGGCCATGTCGTCCGCGTCGAAATTGCTGACGCCGTAGTGCCGGATCTTGCCGGCCGCGACCAGCGCTTCCATCGCCTCGACCGTCTCGCCGAGCGGCACGCCGCCGCGCCAATGGAGCAGGTAGAGATCGAGCCGGTCGGTACCGAGCCGGCGCAGGCTGCGCTCGCAGGCGGCGACGGTGCCACGGCGCGTCGCATTATGGGGATAGACCTTGCTAACCAGCACGACCCGGTCGCGCCGGCCGGCGAGGGCGGTGCCGACGACCAGTTCGGCACCGCCCTCGCCATACATTTCCGCCGTGTCGATCAGGTCGAGCCCCAGGTCGACGCCGAGCTGGAGCGCCGCGATCTCGTCGGCCCGGCGATCGGCCTGCTCGCCCATGTGCCAGGTGCCTTGCCCGATCGCGGTCACGGGCAGTCCCGGCGCCAATTCGATGCGTTTCATCCCGCCCTCTCCATCGTCCGATGCCTCAGGCACGAACGATACGCGCGCGGCTTCCGATCCGGAAAGTCGCGCGCGCAATGGGGTCGCCCGGCCCGCAGGGTCAGGCAGTACGGATGAAGTGGTTGAAGTATTTGCTGACCATCAGGTCGGTGACCACGATGATGCAGACGTCGGTCGTCTGGAATTCCGGATCGATCACGGCGCCCTCGCCGATCATGCCGCCCAGCCGCAGGTAACCCTTGATCAGCGGCGGCAGGGCCGCGATGGTCGCGCGCGCATCGAGTTCCGCCACCGCGGCCTCGGCATCGACCTCGCCCGACGGCAGGATGTCGGTACTCACGAACAGGTGCGGCAGCGCGCGGGCCCGGATCGCTTCCGGCGCCAGGTGGTTGTGATGCAGATAGGACAGCGGCCGGGCGAGCGCTGCCGGATCGGTGCCCGGCAGGCTGGCGCAGCCAAACATGATCTTGACGTCGTGGAATTGCACGTAGCTGGCGATGCCGCGCCACAGCAGTTGCATGGTCGGACGGTTGCGGAACCGCTCGTCGACGCAGGCGCGGCCCAGTTCCATGATTTCGCCCGGCACCGCGACCAGCGGCCCGATATCGAACTCGGTCGCCGTGTAGAAGCCGCCGTGGCGATCGGCGAGGCTGCGGCGCAGCAGGCGATAGGTCCCGATGACCTCGCCCTCGGGCAGGCCGGCCGAGTGGTCGAGCACCAGCAGATGTTCGCAATAGGCATCGAACCGGTCGAAATCCCGGCCCACCGCGGCCATCTCGGCCGTCGGCTTGGCATTCATCTCGCCATAGAAAATCTTGTAGCGCAGCCGCTGGGCGGCCTCGATCTCTGTTGCGGTCCGGGCGATCCGGACCTCGATGTTCTGTTGACGAATGCCATCGTAGATCGACGGCGCGGCGCTTTCGACCGTCGCTTGCCCGATCGTGCGGGCAGTCGGCTGGCCGTGTCGAGCGACAGCTTCAACCATTGCGATCCCTGTCATCAATTTCCATAGGGTCAGCGTCAGGGACAGTCCACCTGTTCAAGACCGGATCGACTCCAGCCTTCCGCCTCATAGGGTAAGACCTCGGCTCTGACAATGCTGAACCCTGCGGCTCCCCCGAGACGAAGGTTAAACCCCCTCGCCACTCCAACAGCGGAAATATTTAGCCTGCTTTTATGACAGTTCGACTGGCAAGGCAAGGCACTTTACCCGTGCGCCAGCCATGTCGAAAAATTGCCTCGATATGACAAACACTTGCGGAGGAAGATTAAAAGGCCGTCTCGATTCAATCGAGGTCCGGCGATACCCCAGCGCGCCTCATGGCAGCTTTGAACCGGCGACGCGCCCCGTTCCTTGACAGGCAAGCACGGCTATGTCGTATTGCGCGCTCGTCGGTGCCGGGTGGCGGCAGCGTCTTTTCGTCGTTTCAAGCGATCGGACGGTGCCATAAAATCCGTTCGGGCTGCAGCGTATCGCGCCTGACACCGTCTTCAACGTTTCCTTTCGACCCCAATTTTCGGTCGCGCTATCGACCAGGAGCCTGACGTGGCACGCAAGACGCCCCTCGAGAACATGCGCAATATCGGCATCATCGCGCATGTGGATGCCGGTAAGACGACGACCACCGAGCGCATTCTCTACTATACGGGGCGCAGCCATAAGATCGGCGAAGTCCATGACGGTGCGGCAACGACCGACTACATGGAGCAGGAACAGAAGCGCGGCATCACGATCCAGTCGGCTGCCGTGACCGTGTTCTGGAAGAACCATCAGATCAACGTCATCGACACCCCGGGCCACGTCGACTTCACCATCGAAGTCAACCGCTCCCTGCGCGTGCTTGACGGCGCTGTCGTCGTGTTCGACGGCGTCGCCGGCGTCGAGCCGCAGTCCGAGACGAACTGGCGCCTGGCCGACAATTATCACGTGCCGCGCATGTGCTACGTCAACAAGATGGACCGTTCCGGCGCCAACTTCCGCCGCTGCGTCGACATGATCAAGCAGCGCCTGGGCGCCAAGCCCCTGGTCGCGCAGATTCCGATCGGCTCGGAAGACAATTTCCGCGGCATGATCGACCTGGTCGAGTTCAAGGCGCTGATCTGGCACTCCGACGAGCGGGACGCGGAGTGGGAGGTCGCCGAAGTCGATCCGGAAGCGATCTGCAAGCGCCTGAACATCATCGTCAAGGAAGACATCGACACGCTGAACGATGCCTTCAAGTATCGCACCGAGCTCTTGGACATGGCGCTCGAGTATGACGATGCGGCGATGGAAGCCTATCTGGAAAGCGAAACGATCCCGTCGCCCGACGTGCTGCGCGCCTGCATTCGCAAGGGCACCGTCAGCGGTGCCTTCACGCCGGTGCTGTGCGGCTCGTCCTTCAAGAACAAGGGCGTGCAGCAGATGCTGGACGCGGTCATCGACTATCTGCCGGCCCCGACCGACGTGAAGGCCATCGCGACCGTCGACGAGGAAGGCAATGTCACCGGCGAGCGCAACTGCTCGGATGACGAGCCGTTCTCGGCGCTGGCGTTCAAGGTGATCAACAACCAGTTCGGCGCCCTCACCTTCGCCCGCGTCTATTCCGGTGTCGCCCAGAAGGGCATGACGCTGCTGAATTCGACCCGTGGCAAGAAAGAGCGGATCGGCCGCATGGTCGAGGTCTACGCCAAGGACACGAGCCCGATCGAAGAGACCCGCGCCGGCGACATCATCGCCTTCGTCTCGCTGGCCGAGACCGAGACCGGCGATACGCTGTGCGACGCAGCCCATCCGGTCATCCTGGAGCGCATGAAGTTCCCGGATCCCGTCATCTCCGTCTCGGTCGAGGCGAAGAGCAAGGGCGACCAGGAGAAGCTGGGCCAGGCGCTGGGCAAGATGGTCCGCGCAGATCCCTCGCTGCGCCTCGAACTGGACAAGGAATCGGGCCAGACCATCCTGCGCGGCATGGGCGAACTGCATCTCGAGATCACCATCGACCGCATCCGCACCGAGTATGGCGTCGAAGCCAACGTCGGCCGGCCGCAGGTGGCCTATCGCGAGACGATCACCAGCAAGGTCGAGACCGTCTACACCCACAAGAAGCAGACCGGCGGTTCCGGCCAGTACGCCGAAATCAAGGTCCAGTTCGAGCCGCGTGCGCGCGGCGAGGGCTTCTCGTTCGTCGACAAGATCACCGGTGGCTCGATCCCGCGCGAATTCATCCCCGCGGTCGAGTACGGCTTCGAAACCCAGAAGGAAGAGGGCGTGCTCGCCGGCTTCCCGAGCGTCGACTTCGCCGTGACCCTGGTCGACGGCAAGTACCATGACGTCGACTCGTCGGCCATCGCGTTCGAAATCGCAGCCCGTGCCTGTTTCCGCGAAGGCATGCGCAAGGCGAACCCGATCCTGCTCGAGCCGGTGATGAAGGTCGAAGTCGTGACACCGGAAGCGCATCTGGGCGATTGCATCGGCGACTTGAACCGTCGCCGCGGCATGATCCTGGGCCAGATCGACCGGGGCACGAACCTCGCCGTCGAAGCCCATGTGCCCCTGTCAGAGATGTTCGGCTACATCGGCGACCTGCGCTCGATGACCTCGGGTCGCGCGACCTTCACCATGGAGTTCAGCCACTACGACCCGGTGCCGCGCAACGTCGCGGACGAGATCGTGTCGTCGAAGGCGGCCTGATCCTCAGAGGATTAGGTATCGGATCAGGGCGGCGGAGGCGACTCCGCCGCCCTTTTTCTTTTCCATGACGCAAATCGGACGAGACCGCCCTATTCTCCGCTTCCCGAAACTCAGCCGGAGCCTTCCTTGACTGCGGATCTCGTTTTGCGCCCTGCCCTCGCCAGCGACATCGAAACGATCATCAGCATCGAGTCGCGGGGTTCGATCAGCCAATTCATCCGCCCCTGGCGGCACGAACGCCACGCGGCTGCGCTGGAAAACCGGAACTATGCCTATCTCGTCGCCGAGGTCGGGGACGAGACGGTCGGCTTCGCGATCTTCCAGGAGGTGCTGTCGACCGACCGGGCGATCAACCTGATGCGCATCGCGGTCGATGAACCGGGCCAGGGTTACGGCAAGACGCTGATGCGCCTCGCGCTGCGCCACGCCTTCATCGACCTGGGCGCCCATCGGCTGTGGCTGGACGTGTTCGCCGAGAACGACCGGGCGCGCAACCTGTATCTGGGCCTGGGCTTCGTCGAGGAGGGTCGGCTGCGCGATGCGGCGCAGAAGCCGGACGGGTTCCACGACCTGATCGTCATGGCGATGCTCGAGGACGAGTATCGCGCGTTGCCGGATGCCTCCTAGGCGCTGGCTCCAGACCGCGGTCGCGGTCGGCGGCTTGGTGCCGGTCGGCGCCGGCCTGGCCGGCATCCTGCTCGGCCCCGCAATGGTCGCAGCGACGGCGAGCGTGCCGCTCGACAGCCACTACCGCTACCTGTCCGGCCTGCTGCTGGCGATCGGCCTCGGATTCTGGTCGTGCATTCCGGGCATCGAGCGCCGGTCCGGTCGCTTCCGCCTGCTGACCGGCCTCGTCTTCATCGGCGGCCTCGGCCGCGCCGTCTCGCTGGAGACGGTCGGCCTACCCGACCTGTCGATGCTGTTCGGCCTGGTCATGGAACTGGCCATCACGCCAGCACTGTGCCTGTGGCAGACGCTGGATTCTAGAAAAGGATAGTCTGCCGGAACGCCGTTCCGGCCGCGAGGCGGGCAAAGCTGAGGTTGGTATCCTCCAGCTTCAGCTGCTCCCCATTAACCCTCGCTGAGTTGGATCTCGTGGCTCATGGTCGCGGTCTTGCCGAACATGATCGAGGCCGAGCAGTATTTCTCGGCCGAGAGCGCCACCGCCCGCTCGACCTTGTCCAGTTTCAGGCTGCGGCCGACGATCTTGTAGACGAGATGGACCCGCGTGAAGACCTTCGGGTCGGTCTCCGCGCGCTCGGCCTCGACTTCGACGACGCAGTTCGTCACCTGCTCGCGGCTGCGTTCCAGGATCAGGATCACGTCGAACGCGGTGCAGCCGGCGAGGCCGATCAGCAGCATCTCCATCGGCCGGATGCCGGCATTGCGGCCGCCCGCTTCGGGCGCGCCATCCATCACGACGGAATGGCCGCTGCCGGACTCGCCGACGAACATCCGGTTCTCGACCCAGGTGACCCGTGATTTCATGCTTTTGCGATCCTTCCCGTCAGCCCTGGACCCACGGCAGGCCCTCGACCTTCCACCCGGCGACCCGGCCACGATGCTTGTCGGCATCACCCGGCCCCTCGAAACCGTCGCGGATGTTGTAGCACGCGGCGAAGCCGTGCTGGGTCAGCAGCTTGGCCGCGGCGGCACTGCGCACGCCCGAGCGGCACAGCAGCAGGATCGGTTGCGCCGGACCGATGCCGGCCGCCCTGATGCCGTCCAGGAAGCCGGCATTGACCTGCATCTCCGGGAAGACCTGCCAGGCCAGCTTGTGGATCGGCTTGCCGAGCGAACCCAGGTCGGGCAAGCCGACATATGACCATTCGGGCTGTGTGCGCACGTCGACCAGGACGGCATGGGGGTCGGTCGCCAGCTTCTGCCAGGCTTCGGTCGGCGAGACGTCGCCGGCATATCCAAGTTCCATCGTGGTTCTCCTAGGGAATCGTTTGAAAATTTCCTTCTTCCGTCATGGCCGGGCTTGACCCGGCCATCCACGCGGATAGGGCGTGAACTCATCCGTCAAGTATCACTCAGGCGGCGAGGCGTGGATCCCCGGGTCGAGCCCGGGGATGACGGGTAGAGACCATAGCGAACGAAATCACGACGCCGCCCGTGCCGCATCGAGGGCGCGGTCGAGATCGCGGCCGAGGGCGGCTTCGCTTTCCAGCCCGATCGAGACGCGAACCAGGCCTTCGCCGATGCCGATGGCGCGCCGGTCGGCCTCGGGCAAGGCGCGGTGGGTCGTGGTCGCCGGATGGGTCGCCAGCGACTTCGCATCGCCGAGATTGTTCGAGATGTCGATGATCTCGAGCGCGTTCAGGAAGGCGAAGGCCGCGGCCTTGGAGCCGAGATCGAGCGAAACGAGCGTGCCGCCGGTCGTCATCTGGCGCCGCGCCAGCGCATGCTGCGGATGGCTTTCGAGGAACGGATAGAGCGTGCGCTTGGCGCCGCCATGGGCTTCGATCCGATGGGCGAGCTTCAGCGCGGTCTCGCTCTGGCGCTCGACACGCAGGGCCAGGGTCTCCAGACCCTTGACCAGGACCCAGGCGTTGAACGGGCTCAAGGACGGGCCGGTATGGCGCAGGAACGGCTGGAATTCGGTCTCCAGGAACGCCTTGTCGGCCAGGATGGCGCCGCCCATGCAGCGGCCCTGGCCATCGATGTGCTTGGTCGCCGAATAGACCACGATGTCCGCACCCAGACTGAACGGCCTCTGCACGATCGGGCTGGCCAACGCATTGTCGACCAGCAGCCGGGCGCCGCCGGCATGGGCGACGTCGGCAATCGCCTGCAGGTCGAGAAGCGCCAGGGTGGGGTTGGCCGGGGTTTCCAGGAACACGACCTTGGTGTTCGGGCGCATCGCGCTCGCCCAATCGGCCGGATCGGCGCTGTCGACGAAGCTGGTCTCGACGCCATAGCGCGGCAGCAGGTTGGCGATGATATAGAAGCAGGATCCAAACAGCACGCGGCTCGCCAGCACATGGTCGCCGGCCTTGACGCAGGCCAGCAGGCCGTTGAACACCGCCGCCATGCCGCTCGCCGTGGCATAGGCCATCTCGGCCCCGTCGAGGCCGGCCAGGCGTTGCTCGAACATATGGACGGTCGGATTGCCGTAGCGCGAATAGATGTAGCCGGGCTCTTCGCCCTTGAAGCGCGCTTCCGCCGCCTCGGCCGACTCATAGACGAAACCCGACGTCAGATAGATCGCCTCGGACGTCTCGCCGAAGGACGAGCGCGTCAGGCCGCCACGGACCAGTTGGGTTTCGAAGTCGAATTCTTCCACCGCGGGGATACTCCCGTTGCCATCGCGACCGGCCTTGGTGGAAGCGCCGCGCTGCCGCGGCTTTCCGACCTTTTAGCGATTTTTTACGTGGTCGCAAGCCGGCCGGCCCAAATTCCACGAGAACCCGCACCCTAGTCGCGGACGGTTTCCGACGCAAGCCCCGCTGAACGCGGCAGGATCCACATTTCAAGTGTGGGTCGAAATAAATTACACACGACCATATCGGAAAATGCATTTGACAGCAGCCGGCCGCCCCTTATCGTAGAGCCGTCAGCGCCGATTTGAGCTTGAGCTTGCGGGCGCTTTATAAGTACGGCTAAGCGTGGCGTTTCCCGCCTCGGATAGCTGCGGCGTTTTCCCTCAAGACCTTAGCAGGTTCGGATGGAAAGCCCGACCATCATGTCAGCACGAGGGAATTCAACAATGCCGAACTGGAAAAATCCCGAAACCCTGGCGCTCCATGCCGGCTATCGGCGCGATCTTGCGACCCACGCGGTCGCGGTGCCGATCTACCAGACCACTTCGTTCCAGTTTGACGATACGGCGCAGGCCAGCCGCCTGTTCGCGCTCGAAGAACTGGGCAACATCTACACGCGCATCATGAACCCGACGACCGCCGTGCTCGAAGAGCGGTTGGCGGCGCTCGAGGGGGGTGTCGCGGCGTTGGCGGTCGGCTCGGGCCAGGCCGCAGCCTTCATCGCGATCCAGAACCTCGCCCATGCCGGCGATAATTTCGTGACCTCAACCGACCTCTATGGCGGGACCTGGAACCTGTTCGCCAACACGTTCAAGACGCTGGGCATCGAGGCGCGCTTCGTCGACCCGGCCGATCCGGAGGCGTTCGTCCGGGCGACGGACGCCAAGACCCGGGCCTGGTTCGCCGAGACCCTGCCGAACCCCAGCCTGCGCGTCTTCCCGATCGGCGAGGTCGCAGCACTCGGCCGCAAGATCGGCGTGCCGCTGATCGTCGACAATACGGCGGCGCCGATCCTGGCCCGCCCATTCGATCACGGCGCCGCGATCGTGGTCCATTCGACCACGAAATACATCGGCGGCCACGGCACCTCGATCGGCGGCATCATCATCGACGGCGGCAATTTCGACTGGGCGGCCCATCCCGAACGCTTCCCCAGCCTGAACACGCCGGATCCGAGCTATCACGGTGCGGTCTGGACCGAAGCCGCGAAGCCGCTCGGCCCCGTCGCCTATATCTTGAAGGCGCGCGTCACCCTGCTGCGCGACATCGGCGCGGCGCTCAGCCCGTTCAACGCCTTCCAGTTCATCCAGGGGCTGGAAACCCTGCCATTGCGGATCAAGGCGCACGTCGCCAATGCCCGCTCGGTCGCAGACTATCTGGCGGAACACCCCAAGATCACCAAGGTGATCTATCCCGGCTTCGCGACCGGCGAGGACAAGCGCCGGGCCGACACCTACCTGAAGGGCGGACTGGGCGCGCTCGTCGGCTTCGAGCTGGCTGGCGGCAGCGAAGCGGGAAGACGCTTCATCGACAGCCTGGAGTTGTTCTATCATGTCGCCAACATCGGCGATGTGCGCAGCCTGGCGATCCATCCGGCCTCGACCACCCATGGGCAGCTGTCGCCGGAGGATCGCCTGAAGACGGGCGTCACCGAGGGTTATGTCCGCCTGGCCGTCGGGATCGAGCATATCGATGACATCCTGGCCGATCTCGCCCAGGCGCTCGAGCGCGCGTAACCGAAGGCCCGGAGGACTCCAGCCATGAAGCTTCACCTGACCGCCCTCGGCCTGCTCGGCGCGACCTTGCTGGCACTCTCGGCCCTGACCGCCCAGGCACGGGGCGAAACCACTCTGCTCAACGTCAGCTATGACCCGACACGGGAATTCTATGCCGAGGTCGGCAAGGTGTTCGGCCCCGAATGGCAGAAGCAGTCCGGCGAGCAGGTGGCCTTTCAGACCTCGCATGGTGGCTCCGGTGCCCAGGCGCGTGCGGTGATCGACGGGCTGGAAGCCGACGTGGTGACTCTGGCGCTCGCCTACGACATCGATGCCATCGCCGAAAAGGCCAAGTTGCTGCCGGCCGACTGGCAGACCCGATTGCCGGACAACAGCGCGCCCTATACCTCGACCATCGTGTTCCTGGTCCGCAAGGGCAATCCCAAGGGCATCCACGACTGGAGCGACCTGACCAAGCCGGGCGTCTCGGTTATCACGCCCAACCCCAAGACCTCGGGGGGCGCGCGCTGGAACTACCTCGCTGCCTGGGCCTATGGGCTGAAGACCGGCAATGGCGACGAGGCCAAGGCGCGGGCCTATGTCGCCGACCTGTTCAAGCACGTCCCGGTGCTCGATACCGGAGCGCGCGGTTCGACCATCACCTTCGCCCAGCGCCACCAGGGCGACGTGCTGATCGCCTGGGAGAACGAGGCATTCCTTGCCAGCAAGGAAATGAGCCGCGAGAACCTGGAGATCGTGGTGCCGTCGATCAGCATCCTGGCGGAACCGACGGTGGCATTGGTCGACACCAACGTCGACAAGCACGGGAACCGCAAGTTGGCCGAGGCCTATCTCAAATTCCTCTACTCGCCGGAGGGACAGGATCTGGCGGCCAAGCATTACTTCCGTCCGCGCCTCGCGGAGGTCGCCGCCAAATATGCCGATCGCTTCCCTAAAATCGACCTGGTGACGATCGACCATGACTTCGGCGGCTGGAAGGCGGCACAGGCGAAGCATTTCGCTGACGGCGGGACGTTCGACCAGATCTACAAGCCTGGGCAATGATGCCTGATGGCAAGATCGATATGTTGCCCTGGGTTGTCGCTTGCCCGGCGACGACGACGATATCCAGGCAAGAGATCATCCCCATCGTCATCCCCGCCCGGGCGGGAATGCAGGGCAAGCGATGAGTGCTGACGGGGGCGGTTCGTCCGCCACCTTTCCCGTGACGAGCTTCGGCGCGGCGCCCCGGCGGCGATCCCGCCGCGTCCTGCCCGGTTTGCCGGGAACGCTCGGCTTCACGGTCTTCTACTTATCCCTGGTCGTGCTGCTGCCGCTGATGGCGCTCGTGCTGCGGGCCGCCGGCGTCGGCCTCGACGGGTTCGTCGCCCAGATCATCTCGTCCCGCGTCCAGGCCGCCTTCCGGGCAAGCTTCGGCATCGCGTTCCTGGCCGCGCTCATCGACATGGGGCTGGGCCTGCTCGTCGCCTGGGTGTTGGTGCGCTATCGTTTCTGGGGCCGACGGCTGCTCGATGCGCTGGTCGACCTGCCGATCGCGCTGCCGACCGCGGTCGCCGGCATCGCGCTGACCGAGCTCTATGCCGAGACCGGATGGTTCGGCGCGCCGCTCGCGGCACTTGGCATCCCTGTCGCGTTCACCCCGCTCGGCATCGGCGTGGCGCTCGCCTTCGTGGGCCTGCCCTTCGTCGTGCGCGCGGTCGAACCGGTGCTGGTCGACCTCGACCGCGACGTCGAAGAGGCCGCGGCAACGCTCGGCGCCTCGTCCTGGCAGATCTTCCGCCGGGTCATCCTGCCGCCGCTGTGGCCGGCGCTGCTGACGGGCTTCACCCTCGCCTTCGGCCGCGGTATCGGCGAGTACGGCTCGGTCATCTTTATCGCCGGCAACCAGCCCGGCCTGTCCGAGATCGTGCCCCTGCTGATCGTGGTCAAGCTCGAACAGTTCGACGTCGGCGGCGCCGCGGTGCTGGGCTCGCTGATGCTGCTCGCCTCCTTCGCGATCATGCTGACGATCAACGCGCTGCAGACCTGGAGCCAGCGTCGCCTTGGCCCCTAGACCCGCCTACGCCCGCTGGGGCCTGATCGCCCTCGCCTTCCTACTGCTGCTGGTCTTCCTGGTGGCGCCGATGGTGCTGGTGTTCGTGCGCGCGTTCGGCGACGGGCTGGATGCGCCGATCGCGGCGCTTCGGGAACCGGATGCGCAATCGGCCATCCGGCTCACCTTGCTGGTCGCCTGCATTGCCGTGCCGCTCAATCTCGTCTTCGGGCTCGCCGCCTCCTGGGCGATCGCCAAGTTCCGCTTCACGGGGCGTAGCCTGCTGATCACGCTGATCGACCTGCCGCTGTCGATTTCGCCGGTCGTGTCCGGGCTGGTCTATGTGCTGGCGTTCGGCGCGCAGGGATTGCTCGGCCCCTGGCTGTCCGCGCATGGCATCAAGATCATGTTCGCCGTGCCCGGCATCGTGCTGGCCAGCATCTTCGTGACCCTGCCGTTCGTCGCCCGCGAACTGATCCCGCTGATGGAGGCGCAAGGGCGGCTCGAAGAGGAAGCGGCGCTGACGCTTGGCGCCAGCGGCTGGCAGACGTTTTGGCGGGTGACCCTGCCGAACGTGCGCTGGGGCCTGCTGTACGGCGTCCTGTTATGCAATGCGCGGGCGATGGGCGAATTCGGCGCGGTCTCGGTGGTGTCGGGCCATATCAGGGGCCTGACCAACACCATGCCGCTGCACATCGAAACTCTCTATAACGAGTATAATCTGCCGGCAGCCTTCACCATCGCCGGTTTGCTCGCCCTGCTGGCCCTGGTAACCTTGGCCGCGAAGAGCCTGCTCGAATGGCGCCTCAGCGACGAACCTTCGACGACCGGCCGATAAGGACCCCATGCAGATCGAGATTTCCGGCATCGTCTGCCGATACGGCGCCACGCCTGCGGTGTCAGGCGTCGACCTGACCATCGCCGATGGCGAATTCGTGGCCCTGCTGGGTCCGTCCGGGTCCGGCAAGACCACGCTGCTGCGCGCCATGGCCGGGCTGGAAGTGCCGGAGGCCGGCAGCCTCCGGTTCGGCGAGGTCGACGCGCTGGCGTTGCCGCCGAACCAGCGCGGCGTCGGCTTCGTGTTTCAGCACTACGCGCTGTTCAAGCACATGAACGTGGCGGAGAACATCGCGTTCGGCCTGTCGATCCGGCCGCGTGCGCAACGACCCGCCAAGGCCGATATCGCGGCACGGGTGGCGGAATTGCTGGAACTCGTGCATCTGCCCGGACTGGGTAAGCGCTATCCGCAGCAACTGTCGGGCGGCCAGCGCCAGCGTGTCGCCCTCGCCCGCGCGCTCGCCATCGAACCCAAGATCCTGCTGCTGGACGAGCCGTTCGGCGCGCTCGATACCAAGGTTCGCACGGAATTGCGGCTGTGGCTGAAGGGACTGCACCGCCGCCTGGGCGTGACCTCGGTCTTCGTGACCCACGATCAGGAAGAGGCCATGGAACTGGCCGACCGCATCGTGGTGATGCGTGCCGGCAAGATCGAGCAGGTCGGCACCCCGGCCGAGGTCTACGCCGCCCCCGCCTCGCCCTTCGTCTATGGCTTCCTCGGCCAGGCCAACCGGCTTGCCTGCACGATCACGGACGGAGTCGCCCAGGTCGCAGGCACGGATCTTTGCCGCGGATTGGCTCTGCCCGACGGCCCTGCTACGGCCTGGTTCCGGCCCCATCATGTCGAGTTGGTACCACCGCCCGGGATACGATCCCTCGAGGGCGAGTTGATCGATCTGACTGCGATCGGCCCTCGGATGCGAGCGACCATCGGCTATGAAAACATAACGATCACGGTAGAGCTCGCGGCGATCGATCCCGCCCATGGCGACCTTATCGTGGGGCAGCCGTGCCGGTGGCTTCCGCGGGAAGTCCGGATCTATCCGGCGACGTGACCTCGAAGCGTCGTACCAGGTCGACGAGGCGCGGGGCGAGAAGCTCGTAACCTGCCGCCGTCATGTGATCCCCGTCCCAAAACAGCGCAGCGTCATCTCGGGCGCCAGGGCAGTGCGCGGCATCGCAATAGAGATCGTGCGTCTGCAAAATCTCGACCCGGCCCCGGTCGGCGAGGTCGCCGATGATCGCGTGGAATATTGAGAGCTGCCGAGCATACTCGGCGCCGCTCAAGGCGGCCTGATCGATCGGCTGCCCGGACGCGGCCAGATAGGTCAACTTCCGCGTGACGGGAAAGGGAAAGACCGGCGTCGGCTCCAGCAGGATCACCTGGATGCCCGATTGCGCCAGCCGGCCGACCAGGGACCGCAGCCCGAGAGCCATGGCCGCGCGCCCTCGGACAACCGCTCCATCCACCGCAACGAAGGTCGCCGAAGGACCGGCATAGGATTGGGCATCCCAGCGCACAGCCACCAGGACGGAGCGAACCCGATGCCCGTCGATCCACGCCAGGACCGCGTCGGCCGTTTCGGCGCACTCCGGCTTGGAGGCCAGGCGCACCCCGGGCAGCGGTGCGCAACCGCCTTGGCCGGCGAAGCCGATGGCGCCGCCGGCCGCCGTCAGTCGGTCGGCCAGAACGCGCATGCCCTGCCCGTGCGAGTCGCCCCACACCAGGACGTCGAGCGGTGCGCCGGGCCGGCATCTGCCGGACCCGGATGGAACCAGGCACGCCGCACCGTCCGGCCGGGCCCGTTCGGTCACGGCGTAAGCCCGTGCCGCCTCGGGCCAGCGTTGCGGCAGACCGCCGCTGGCGACCACCCCGGTCAGCGCCACAAGCAGGCCGGCGAGGGAAAGCACGAAAACGGCGACGAAGCGGCCCGGGACGGCCAGCATTTGCCGCCGTCGGATCGGCATTTCGATCCAGCGATAGCTGGCAGCGGCGATGGCGATCGTCAGCAGGATCAGGCCGACCCGAACGAAGCGGCCGGGTGTTTGCAGGGAACCATACGCATAGAGGATCAGGATCGGCAGATGCCAAAGATAGACTGAGTATGAGATCCGCCCGAGGAACTGGGCGGGCCGCAGCGAGAGCGCCCAGCCGATGGGACCGTCGTGCGACCGGGACGCCCCCAAGATCAGACCCGCGGCACCGAGGCAGGCCGGGATCGCAAGATAACCGCCGAACGCGTGCTTGGACGCGGCTTCCGCTACGGCGCCGGAGATGGCGATCAGTCCGGCGCCGGCCGCAAGATTGCGCTGCCAGCCCGCAAGCCTCTGGCGCCACGGCGCGACCGCGACGAGGGCGCCGACCAGCAATTCCCAGGCTCGCGGCGGTAGAAGAAAAAAGGCGGATGTCGATGCGCGTTCGAGACAAACGAGAAAGAGCAGCAGCGAGCCGACCAACCCGATGCCCAAGATCATCGGCAAGTTCCAGCACCGTTTCGCCGCGCCCACCAGAAGCAGCGGATAGATCAGGTAAAACTGCTCTTCGACACCCAGGGACCATCCGTGCAGGACGGGCAAGGCGCTTTGGATTCGCCAATAATCGACGGTCTGCCAAAAGCGGATGTTGCCGACACCCAGCGCAACGGCACCGATATCTTTGGCAAGGCCGACCAGATCGGACGGCATCATGACGATCAGGCCGGCGATGGCGGTGACGGCCAGCATAACGGCGAGAGCCGGGAACAACCGGCGTGCGCGCGCCAGGTAAAAGCCGCGCAAGCCAAACCGTTCGGCAGCGACGCCGGTCAGGATCAGGCGCGTGATCACGAACCCGGAAATCACGAAAAACAGATCGACGCCCAACCACCCGCCGGGAACGTAGATGGGCATGAACTTGAAAAGCAGGACCAGGAGGATGGCGATGCCGCGAAGCCCGTCGATGCCTGGCAGCCGCCGATCATCATCCGGCGTTGCCCCTGCGGCGACATCGGGGCGGAGGCCTCGCCGAAGGGCGGGCCCATTCATGATACGAGATCCAGGAAATCGACTGATCACTCTTGGCCTCGAGTCCGTCCGCGATGTGGATCGTCCTGAGTGCGATCCGCGCGCGCGTCCCGAAAGCGTTAGATCAATTTCCCTGGCAGACCAATAGCCTCATCGCGCAAGCCGGCCAGCCGACGGATGGATCATCCGTCGGCTGCGCGTTTTCAAAACACCTGGCGGAACAGGAAGAACAGGCCGCCCGACAGGATGATCGAGGCCGGCAGGGTCAGCACCCAGGCCATGATCATGTTGCGGATCGTCTCCCATTGCAGGCCCGAGCCGTTCGCCGCCATGGTGCCGGCAACGCCCGACGACAGCACGTGGGTCGTGCTGACCGGCAGGCCGAACATGTCGGCCGCCCCGATCGTGGTCATCGCCACCAGTTCGGCCGAAGCGCCCTGGGCGTAGGTCAGGTGATCCTTGCCGATCTTCTCGCCGACCGTCACGACGATACGCTTCCAGCCGACCATGGTGCCGAGACCGAGCGCCAAGGCGACCGCGACCTTTACCCAGGTCGGGATGAACTTCGTCGCATTGTCGAGTTCGCGGTTGTAGGTCTTGAGCACGTCCTTGTCGGTGCCGGCGAACGTCGGCTGGCCGCTCTTGTTCATCAGGCGCAGGGCCTCGCTCGCCAGGTACATGTCGTTGCGGACGTTACTGATCTGGTTCTGCGGCACGTTGGACAGGTCGCTGAACTTGCCGACCTCGGTCGCGATCGAACCGGCCAGCGACTGCAGCGCCGGGATGGTTACCGGACCGGCCTCGCGCGTCCGCACGAAGTCGGTCACCTCCTTACGCGCGTCGGTCGAGGCCGGGGCGCCGGCCGGTACGTAGTGCGACAGCGCGTCGGACGCCTGGCGCGACACGGCGACGAACACCTGGGTCTGGTCCGGCGTCACCGCGCGGTTCAAGGCGAAGGCGGTCGGCACGGTGCCGATCAGGATCAGCATGATCAGGCCCATGCCCTTCTGCCCGTCGTTCGAACCATGGGCGAAGCTGACGCCGGTACAGGTCAGGACCAGCAGCCCGCGGATCCAGAACGGCGGCGGTTCCTTGCCCTTGGGCGCCGCATAGAGCTGCGGCGCCTTGATCAGCGCCTTGCAGAGCAGCAGCAGCAGCGCCGACAGCACGAAGCCGATCAGCGGCGAGAACAGCAGCGCACGCCCGATGCCGGCGGCCTGGCTCCAGTCGACGCCGCTCGTGCCCGAGGAACCGGCCAGGATCTGGTTCATCAGGCCGACGCCGATGATCGAGCCGATCAGCGTGTGCGAACTGGAATTCGGCAGGCCGAAATACCAGGTGCCCAGGTTCCAGATGATCGCCGCGATCAGCAGCGCGAACACCATGGCGAAACCGGCCTGGCTGCCGACCTGGAGGATCAGTTCGACCGGCAGCAGCGAGATGACGCCGAAGGCGACCGCGCCGGTCGAGGTCAGCACGCCCAGGAAATTGAAGAAACCGGACCAGACGACGGCGAAGTTCGGTGCCATCGAATTGGTGTAGATCACGGTCGCGACCGCGTTGGCCGTGTCGTGGAAACCGTTCACGAACTCGAAGCCGAGCGCGATCATCAGCGCCACGCCCAGCAGGATGAACGGCAGGGACGAGCTTTCCTGCACCGGCGCCAGATCGGCGGTCAGATGGACCGCGATGTAGCCGAGGCCGATCGCCATGACCGCCATGAACAGGCCAAGGCTGAGACGCCGCCCCTTGGCGCCGTCAGGCCTGTCGAATACCGCCGTCGCTTCAGCCATCGTCCATCCCCGGAAAATTCTAAAATCCCGGGGAGTTTAACGAAAGCGCATGACACTTTCGGGTCAGTGCCGGATTTAGCTGCGGCCCAGCAGATCGAGCAACTGCGGGCTGACCCTGCCGTCGCGAGGCATCCCCCGGTCGCCCTGGAAGTCCTTGATCGCGGTCACCGTCCTGCGCCCCAGCTTGCCGTCGGCCGGACCGGCATCGTAGCCCTTGGCGGCGAGCCGTTGCTGCACGTAGGCGATCCGGCCTCCCCCGCTCCCACCCCCCGGGCGGGACGCCTGGACCGGGGGCCGGGCGAAGGTGACGCTGTCGAGCGTCTGTTTCAGCGTCCAGGTCGAGCGGGCATTGGGCGTGATGCCCGCATCCCGCTGGTAGGTGCGAATTGCCTGCTCGGTCTGCGGATCGAGCCGGCCGGAAACCGGGCCGGGCCGATAACCGTGCGCCGGCAGCTGCTCCTGCAGCGACTGCACATAGGCCTTGAGGATGGGATCGGCGGCCCGCGCCTCGCTCATCGGCTGCTTTGGAATGTCCGCCCCCGGCGTTCCAGGCGCCACACGCGGACCGATCGATGTCGGCGCGCCTTGGAGGCCGCTGTTGCCCAGAACGTTGCGATTGGGCTGCGCCGCCTTCGGCTGCAGCGAAAACGTCGGACCGTTGAGCGCCGACTCCGGCACGACGGCCTGGGCGAAAGCGATGGTCGGCGCGAGGGCGAACAGGGCGAGGAAC